>CAXTEW010000193.1:0-1789 GCA_964243175.1 uncultured Acidobacteriaceae bacterium | reverse complement strand
CCGCTTCCTCGCGGTCGATGCCGTGGAAGCAGCCAATAGCGGTCACCCCGGCGCACCCCTCGGTTGCGCACCGATCGCGTACCTGCTGTTCCACAAGTACATGCGGCACAACCCGAAGCACTCGAAGTGGACCAACCGGGATCGCTTCGTGCTGTCGAATGGCCACGCGTCTGCGCTGCTTTACGGCATGCTGCACCTGGCCGGCTATGATCTTTCACTCGAAGATCTGAAGCAGTTCCGGCAGTGGGGCTCAAGGACTCCGGGCCACCCCGAGTTCGGCGAGACCGATGGTGTCGAAGTTACCACCGGGCCGCTGGGGCAGGGTTTTGCGATGGCGGTCGGTATGGCGCTCGCTGAGAAGCACCTCGCGGCGGTGTACAACCAGCCGAACTACGAGATCGTCGACCACCACACCTACGGCATCTGCGGCGACGGCGACCTGATGGAAGGCGTTTCGCACGAAGCAGCCTCGCTCGCTGGCACGCTCAAGCTCGGCAAGCTGATCTTCCTCTACGACGACAACCTTATTTCGCTTGATGGGCCGACGGACCTGTCCTTTACCGAGGATGTGCAGGCACGCTTCAAGGCCTACCACTGGCATGTGCAGCAGGTGAATGACGGCAACGACCTGAACGCCCTGTCGGCTGCGATCGAAGCAGCCAAGGCGGAGACAGACAAGCCTTCGCTGATCGCGGTGCGCACCATCATCGGCTACGGCAGTCCGGCTGCCGGTACCAGCAAGGCCCACGGCGCGCCGCTTGGCGAGAAGAATGTCAAGGCGACCAAGAAGACGCTGAACTGGCCCGAGGACAAGACCTTCTACGTGCCGGAAGAAGCGGCAAAGAACTGGGCGCAGATCATCGAGCATGGCGCGCGGTTTGAGAGCGAGTGGAACGAGTTGTTCGCGAAGTACAAGGCAGAATTTCCGGAGCTGGCTGCCCAGTATGAGCGCGTACAAGCCGGCAAGCTGAAGGAAGGCTGGGAGAAGTCGTTGCCCAGCTACCCGGTGGACACCAAGCCGATGGCCACCCGCAATGCAGGCGGCGCCGTGATGAATGCCTTCGCAGATCAGGTACCGGAGCTGCTGGGTGGCGCGGCGGACCTGACGGAATCGACCAAGACGATCCTGAAGAAGTCGGGCAATTTCCATCTCGATGCCAAGGGCCAGAACATCTTTTTCGGTGTTCGCGAGTTTGCGATGCACGCCGCGGTAAACGGCATGGCCGCGCATGGCGGCATCATTCCTTACGGGTCCACATTCTTCACCTTCTCTGACTATGCAAAGCCGGCGTTGCGCTTGGCCGCGCTGATGCACATTCACTCGATCTTTATCTACACGCACGACTCGATTGGCCTGGGTGAAGATGGCCCGACGCACCAGCCGATCGACCAGTTGATGATGCTGCGCGCCGTGCCGCACCTGATCGACTTCCGCCCGGCGGATGCAAACGAAACCTCTGCTGCCTGGCGGCTCGCACTCGAGAACAAGGAAGCCAGCTTCATGGCGCTCTCCCGGCAGGACCTGCCTATCATCGACCCCACCAAGGTGGACGTGTACGAGAGTGTGAAGAAGGGCGCGTACATCCTTGAGCATGGATCGGATGAGCCGGACCTGATCATGATGTCCACCGGCGCCGAGGTATGGCAGATTGTGAAAGCTGCGGCCGAGCTCAAGAAGGAAGGCATCCACGCCCGCATTATCTCGATGCCGAGCTGGCAGCTGTTTGAGCGTCAGCCGGAAAGCTACAAGCTCGAGGTGCTGCCGAACCACACGCCCAAGCTTGCCGTG
>CAXTEW010000192.1:0-5757 GCA_964243175.1 uncultured Acidobacteriaceae bacterium | reverse complement strand
AGTAACGGAAGGATGGGCAAGTGTCAGTTGCGACCCAGCGCCCACCGCACTGCCGCTGCCGCATGCAGGATCGTCGTGTCGAAGACCGGCAACTGTGTATCTGCCTGCGTGATCAGCATCGAGAGCTCGGTGCACCCCAGGATGACACCTTGTGCGCCAGCGTCACGCAGCCGGTCCATAACTGCCAGACAGGCGGTGCGCGAGCTGTCGCGAACAAGACCCTGCGCCAGCTCGTCGAAGATGATGCGATGGATCTCGGCGCGGTCCTGCTCACTCGGGATCACGGACTCGATGCCCTCCTGCCGCAATCGATCCCGATAGAAGTCGCGCTCCATCGTGTAGCGGGTACCCAGCAGCGCTACTCGTTGCAAACCTCGCGTGTTCACTGCCGCGGCTGTCACGTCCACGATGTGAATCAGCGGAATGGTGACCGCGCGCTCCACTTCGTCAGCGGCCACGTGCATGGTGTTGGAACACAGAAGCAGGCAATCCGCGCCCGCTGCCTCCACTTGCCGCGCTGCTGCTTCAAGGAGATGGGCGATGGCGGACCAATCGCCCGCTGCCTGCAGCGCCGCTACCTCTGGAAAGCTCAGGGTGACCAACACACTTTTCGCATTGGCAGCGCCGCCCAGCTGTGCACGCACCAGCGTGTTCGTTAGCCGGTAATAGATGGCTGTACTTTCCCAGGAAACTCCACCGATCATGCCGATCGTCTTCACCGCCGCCTCGCTTTCTTTGTTCGTTTCAGAGTAGCCGCTGGTGCTTACTCCGGCAGCATCGGAAGATGGATCGCCGGGGGCAGCACGAGCAACGTGCCATCATGGCGCAGACGCTGAAAACGCGCCACGAAGTGGGCCGCCAGCCGCGCAGGCGGTCTGCCAGCTAAGCCTGGGTACCATTGCCTGTAGACTCAAGCCGAGATGCCGAACGACCCTGCTAACCCCGAGCGCGACGAGTTGTCCGGCGCCGAACCTGCCATTGCCGACACCCTGGATCGCACCCCGACCGGGCCGGGGGAGCATGAGCATGGGCGGCGACGGGCCGCCACCATCTTCATCTTCTTCACGGTCGCGCTCGATATGCTCGCGCTCGGCATGATTGCGCCCGTACTGCCCCGGCTCATAGAAAACCTGATGCATGGCACCACCTCGCAGGCCTCGCAGATGCTGGGCATCTTTGGCACCGTGTTTGCGGCCATGCAGTTCGTCTTTTCCCCTGTGATCGGGTCGCTGTCGGACCGATGGGGCCGCCGGCCGGTGGTGCTGCTTTCTAACTTCGGGCTGGGCTTTGATTACCTGCTGATGGCCTGGGCTCCCTCGATCGGCTGGCTCTTCCTGGGCCGCATTATCTCCGGGCTTACCACCTCGAGCGTGCCCACGGCGCAGGCCTATATCGCTGACGTGACCCCGCCCGAAAAGCGCGCCGGCGCCTTTGGACTGCTCAGCGCTGCGTTCGCCATGGGTTTCGTCCTGGGCCCGGCGGTAGGCGGCCTGCTGGGCAGCATCAGCCCGCGGCTGCCGTTCTGGGTTTCAGCCGGGCTCAGCCTGCTGAACGGCCTGTACGGGCTGTTCGTGCTGCCGGAGTCGCTGAGCCTGCGCCATCGCAGCCGCTTCTCCTGGAAGCGCGCGAACCCGGTCGGCTCCATGCGGATGCTGGGCCGCTCCCGCCTGCTGATTGGGCTTTCCGCGCTGCTGCTGCTGGCGTACATCGCGCAGCAATCCCTCATGAACGTGTACGTCCTGTACGCGGACTATCGCTTTCACTGGACGGATCGAACAGTCGGTCTTTCGCTTGCCGCGGTCGGCATTTTCTCTGGCATCTACGGCGGCGTCCTGGTCAAACGGGTTCTCAAGGCAGTGGGCGAGCGCGGCTCGATCCTGCTGGGCCTGGCACTCGGCATGGCCGGCTTCCTGATGTTCGGCTTGTCCCGGACAGGCCTGCTGCTATGGCTCGGTATCCCGGTCATGAACGGCATGTCGTTTGTCTGGCCGGCTTCGCAAAGCATGATGACGCAGGGTGCGGCAGCGAACGAACAGGGGCAGTTGCAGGGCGCTATTCACAGCCTGCGTGGTATCTCCGGGCTGATCGGGCCGGGTATCTTTACCTACGTCTTTTCGAAGTCGATCGGCGCTGGCGCATGGATCCACCAGCCAGGCTCGCCTTTCTTCCTGGCTTCGGCACTGCTCGGGCTCGCGCTTATCGTGACGCTCATGGTGCGGATCCCTCCCGGGCGCGCAGCGGCCGAAGCCTAGGGGCGCGGGAGGGTAGAAGCATCCACAGGAGGCAGCCGCTTGGGCAGGGGCTGGCCGCGGAGCGCTGCTCGCAGGCGCAGGCGGAAGAGTTTGACACTGGTCGGCTTCTTCAGCACGAACCACAGCACCATGAGCACCAGGAACACCACGTGTGACGACGCGATGACCAGCCCGGCGAGCTCGATCGCGTGGTCGTTGGCCTTGGGCCAGGTATCTATCTGCATGTACCCATGATCTACCCAGTTCCAAGGCGGGCGGCCTGAAGCGCGTTGGCAGGATCGAAAACCGCCTGTTCGGCTGAAAGTCACTTCTTGACGTGTGATTGTTGCCCGTGGGGTGAAAGCTTCCCGGGCGTCCCTTAACGAAGACACGTCACGAAGTGACTTCCAGCCGAACAGGCGGTCTTGCTTTCCTTACAGGCCTTCCCCTTTCATTCGTCCCGGCTAGCTGCTAGCATTAAAGATTCCGATGGCAGAAGAAACTGTAAAACTAATTCCTTTAGGTGGGCTGGGCGAATTCGGCATGAACTGCATGGCCGTTCGCTACGGAGATGACATCCTGGTGATCGATGCCGGGCTGATGTTTCCAGAGTCTGAGCTCCTTGGCGTCGATATCGTCGTTCCCGATATCTCCTATCTTGTTGAGAACAGGTCAAAGGTGCGGGGCATCCTGCTCACGCACGGCCATGAAGACCATATTGGCGGTCTTCCGTGGATCCTGTCCGAGATCAATGTGCCGGTGTACGGCACCGAATTCACGCTCGCGTATGTCGAGGGCAAGCTCGACGAGCACAAGATGCTCGACAACACTGAGCTGATCGAGATTGCCCCGAACGCCAAGTTCACCCTTGGACCGTTCACAATCGAGCCGATCCGTGTCACGCATTCGCTGGTAGACTGCGTCGCATTCGCGATCGATACCCCGGTGGGCGTGATCGTTCACACCGGCGACTTCAAGATCGATCTTTCGCCGCCAGACGGCAAGGCATTTGATCTGCACAAGTTCGCCGAGTACGGCCAAAAGGGCGTGCTTGCCCTACTGCAGGACTCGACCAACGTGGACAGGCCGGGCTACACGCCCAGTGAGTGGGCGGTCAAACCCCGGCTTGACGAGGTTTTTCAGCGGACCAAGAAAAAGCTTTTCTTCTCGTGTTTTTCATCCTCGATCTACCGCATCCAGATCGCGCTCGACCTGGCCCAGAAGCATGGGCGCAAGGTAGCTGTCGTCGGTCGCTCCATGATGGAGTCGAGTGAGATTGCGCAGGATCTTGGCTACCTCAAGCTGCCGCCTGGCCTCATGATTCATCCCGGCCAGATCGGCGACCATTCGCCTGAAAACGTGATGATCCTGATCTCCGGGACGCAGGGCGAGCCGATGAGCGCCCTGTCCCGTGCCGCGGTCGATAACCACAAGCATGCCCGCATCTCCCCTGGCGACACCGTGCTGCTGAGCTCGCGTGTCATCCCGGGCAACGAGAAGTCGATCTACCGCGTCATTGATCACCTCTATCGGCGCGAAGCAGAGATACTTTACGACGACGGCACCATGGGGCTGATCCATGTTTCAGGGCACGCTTCGCAGGAAGAACAGCGGCTGCTGATCAACCTGCTGCGTCCGAAGTTCTTCATCCCTGTCCATGGCGACTTCCGCCACCTGAAGAAGCACTGTGAGCTGGCCAAGTCGACCGGCGTGGTTGGGGAAACTATCCTGATCGAGGACGGCGACATCTTGGAGCTTTCGCCCACCAAGGCGAAAAAGGGTGGCAAGGTCACAGCCGGGCGCGTCTGTATCGATTCGGGTTCAACGGCTGACGTCGTCGGTGACATGGTGATCCGTGATCGGCGCAACCTGTCAGAGGATGGGATCATCCTGCCTATCCTGACCATCAACAAGCTGACCGGCAAGGTCGAGCGGGCGCCGGAAGTGGTAACGCGCGGCTTTGTCGGCGCGGATGCCGCGATCCTCAAAGAAGCCGGCAACATCATTGCGCAGACGCTGGCTACCTCGAGCACCGAGGAGAAGGCCGACCCCGGCGTGATGAAGGAAAAAATTCGCATCGACCTCAAGCGGTATATCCAGAAGCACACCAGCCGCAGGCCGCTGATCATGCCCGTGATTCTCGAGGTCTGATCCCTCGGCACGCATAGTGACGAAGAAAGGCAGCCTTCTGGCTGCCTTTCTTTCGTGCTGGAGCAGTACACCGTCTTCGGCGAACGCCTGCTAATAAGCGCGCGACTTGCTCTTGATGCTCTTCGCCAGCTTGATGATGGCGTCTGCTGTTTCTGGTGCTTTGCCTGATGCTGCTGAGACCGTGGTGCTTGTGGAGCCGTCCACCTGCTGCTTCAATTCTGTCGCCAGTTCCAGCAGCTTTGCCGCTTCTGTCCGCGCTTCCTGCTGACGCGTCGCAGCCATCGCCGCGGTCCTTTCCCGGATCATGCGCTCCTGGGCTGTCTCGACTGGCTCGCCCGCCTTGACGTTGGGGGTGGGGCTCTGCCCCGGCCGCTGTGACCAGGAGGGCGGAACAGGAGGGTTATTGCCGATCTGCATGCCCCAGGCACTGCACGTCGCGGCGACTATCCCGAAGTACCCTGCTATCCGCAAGAGCTTCATAGTTCGGCCTCAGCTTGAGTTATCGAGCAATGCTTAATTCACTACATCACACCAAAGGTAAGTTAGACGAACCTGCGCATGCTCCGGGGGCCCGAGACTCAAAATTAAGGCGGGGAGAGGCATGCATCCGCCTCATCCCCGCTGCGGGTACCAGCCTACTTCTGTACCGCCAGTGCTTCCCCGAGCTCCTTGACATGCTTGGCCATGGCGGAGGTTTCCTCGCCGCCAACGGCAATCGTGTCCTTGCTGAGCTTGGCCAGGAGCGTCGACACCGCGGCGTCATCGACTTCCTTGGCCTGCAGAAGCTTCTTCAGCTTGGTCAGGTCCTGGCTTACCTTCTTTACGCCTTCGTGATCATGCTTGGAGAGGTACTCTTCCCAGCCTTCAATGTTGGTCACTGCCTTTTCGACAGGGATCGACTTCGGTCCATCTTTCAGTGCGCTGATCGTCGAAGTAAAGCGGGTAGTCGGCATTGTGTCTTGCTCCGTTCCTGGTTGGTGAAGCGCTTTTCTTAAAGATCGGCGCCTCGCCCCGACCTGCATACCGAAGCTGTGATGCCGCTCCCCAGGCCACTTTCTGGCTGCGCGGTTCATGGGGATTGACCAGACAAAAAGCCTGCAGGCGAGCAGGCGAGATTGCGCTTGCGCCCTGTGTATCCGGCTGTGTACCCGGCATCGCGCCCGCCCCATTGCTTTGCAGGTCGCTCACTCTCCTGGGCGTAGACACACGGACGCGGACACTTCGCGCGGCAGCAGCCCACGCCGCCCCCAGCACTTATGATCAGGAGCATGTCTCTCCACCTCATCACCCTGGACGACTTGTACGCTGCCCGCGAGCGGATCACCGGCACCGCCCTCCGGACGCCTCTCGTGCCTGTCGCGCTTCCCGGCGTTCC
>CAXTEW010000191.1:0-5835 GCA_964243175.1 uncultured Acidobacteriaceae bacterium | reverse complement strand
GCGTATACAGGGGCGAGGTCAACCGGCACCTCATGATGGAAGTGGATCTGCTTGGACTCCGCCGCGCCTTGCAGCGTGTGAAAGGCATCCAGCACGGCAGCATGCACGTCGACACATCGCAGTTCGATGCTTAGCTTGCCCGTGCGCGCCTGCGTTACGTCGAGCAGATCTTCTACCATCGCCCGTAACTGCCCTACGTTTTTCATGATGATGGCCAGGTATTCCTTCTGCTCCAGGGTGGTTTCTCCTGCCAGCCCATCGGCGATGATGCTGCTGAACGAGGCGATCGAAGCCAGGGGAGAACGAAGCTCATGAGAAACATGGGACAGGAAATCATCCTTCAGCTTCATTTCCTCCCGGCTGGATTCCTGGCTGGCAGCCGAGCGCCTGATCTCCTCATTCAACTGGAGTGTATGTTCCTCTGCCGCGATCCTCGACACTCCCTCCCGCTCCCACTTCAGACTGATCTGGTTGTCGACTCTGGCCTTGACTACCGACGGGTTGAGCGGCTTGGTGATGTAGTCGACCGCGCCTAACGCGACTCCTTTCGCTTCGGACGCGGCGTCGCCGATGCCGCTGACGAAGATGACCGGGAGAGATTTCGTCACGGGAACTGCCCTCAAACGCCTGCAGACTTCATAGCCATCGATGCCAGGCATCCTGACATCCAGCAGGATCAACTCCGGCGAACTGCTCTGGGCGATCCGAAGCGCCTCGAATCCATCGGTTGCCGAAAGCACTTCGTAGTCGGAGGCAAAGATCTCGCGCAGCAGGTCGATGATGATGGGCTCATCATCAACAACGAGTATGCGTGGCCGCAGCTTTGCAGGAGATGCCGTGGCAGGCGTTCTCCCCGGAGCTGCTCGCCTGTCCAGCGTACCGGCGGCCGCAATGGCATGCGCCAGGGATTTTTCCAGTGCATCCACCAGGGTATCGAGGCCTGCTGTCTGCTGGGTACCCAGTGCCTGCTCTACCTCCGCTGCGACAGCAGCCAGCTCCCTGGCCTCGAGTGTGGCGGCAACGCTCTTGAGCGAGTGAGCCAGGCGCGCGGCTTCTTCCCCGCTCCCTTCCGCTATGTGCTGTCGCAGCACGCTTGCTGCATCGGCGTACTGGTTGAAGAACTTGAGGATCATGATGTGGACCAGGTTCGGATTGCCCATGGCGCGCGAGAGCGCTGCAGGGAGATCGAAGGGAGGAAGCTGGTCGGGAAGCTCATTGCGCGCAGAAGCAGCTTTCCCCCGCGGTGCTTCCGGCGAAGCTTCCTGAGAAGCTTCCGGCTGTGGCGGCCCCGCCCGCTGCACCGGCATGTACCGAAGGAGCACGTCGGTAAGCAGGTTGGGATTGATAGGCTTGGTGAGATGTTCGTTCATCCCTGCCGAGAGACTCCGCTCGCGATCGCCGTTCATCGCATGGGCGGTCATGGCGATGATGGGCAGGCTGCGAAATCGGGAATCCGAGCGAATGAGCCTGGTGGCCGTTAATCCGTCCATGATGGGCATCTGGATGTCCATCAGCACCAAGTCGAAGGGCTCTGCCGCGATCCGCGCGACACTTTCCTGGCCGTTAACCACCACAGTAACCCGGACGCCGAGATGCTCGAGCAGCGCGGTAGCAAGATCCACGTTGATCTCGTTGTCTTCCACCAGCAAGACCCGCCGCCCCGCGAGTGCACCGGTTGCCAGCTCCAGCGGAGTGCCGGCGGCGGCTCCTTCCATACCGAAGATAGCGGCGATTGTTTGCAGCAGGCTGAGCTCGCTGACCGGCTTGATCAGGAACCCTTCCAGTTCGAGGCCGTCCACATCGGCCATGACTTCGTCGCGATCGAATGCCGAGATCATCACAATGGCCGGGGTATGCGGAAGCTTCAGGTGCATCTTGATCTCGCGTGCCAGTTCCACCCCGTTCTTCCCGGGGATCTTCCAGTCGATGAGCGCCACGTCAAAGGGCTTCCCTGTTTCCGACGCGGTTGTCAGCAGCAGTAGCGCCTCTTCGCCCCCGGGGGCAGCCTCGGCAAGGAAGCCGTTTTCGCGGAGCATGGATACCAGGACTTCCCTGGCATGCTCGTTGTCATCGACCACCAGGACAGACTTGTTTCTCAAGCCCTCCGGCACGGATCGGCGCTGCAGGGTCTTGGGCCTAGTCGCTTTCTTGAAGAGGACGGTGAAGCGGAACGTGCTTCCCTGGCCGAGGTCGCTCGTCACCGCAAGCGTTCCACCCATCAGCGTACAAAGCTGCTTGCTGATGGCGAGCCCCAGGCCCGTGCCCCCATACTTCCTGGTCACCGAACTGTCTGCCTGCGCGAAGGAGTGGAACAGCTTCCGGAGTTGCTCCGGACTGATCCCTATGCCAGTATCTGTCACAGAAAAGCTGACTCGCATGCTTTCGTCGGCCGCTTCTTCCGCGAAAACCCGGATCACAACCGAGCCTGCATGGGTGAACTTGACCGCGTTGTTGACCAGGTTGATCAGGACCTGTCCCAGTCGGCCCTGGTCGCCCAGCAGGTACTGCGTCTCCAGCTCCACCTGGTCGAATACGAGCGCAATCTCCTTTTCCTCTGCTTTCAGGATGGTAATGTCCCTGACCCGGTCCAGCACGTCCTTCAGCAGGAAGGGGATCTGCTCAAGCTCCATCTTGGTCGCTTCCATCTTCGAGAAGTCGAGGATGTCGTTGATGATCGAGATCAGGGAGTCCGCGGCATTGCTGATCTTGGTCAGGTAGACCTGCTGCTTGGGCTCCGGGTGCGCGGCCAAAGCCAGGTACGTCATGCCCATGATGGCATTCATCGGCGTACGGATCTCATGGCTCATATTGGCCAGGAATTCACTTTTGGCCTGGTTGGCCTCCCTCGCGAGCCGCGTCGCTTTCAGCAGCCCTTCTTCCGCAAGCCTCCGCCCAGTGATGTCGCTGTTGACCTCCATCACGCTGAAGTCCCCGCCATTGCTGCCCCCTTGCAGGACCCAGCGGCTGGCTACCAGGATGCGTTTGCCCTCCTGTGTGGTGTGATCGAGTTCGCCGTACCACTGGCCCGTCGCCCGTAATTCCTTCTCGATTTCCTCCAGAGGCACGGGGAAGACGGTGCGAAGCAATTCATGCGACGAGCGACCGATCGCCTGATCCTTGGAGTAGTCATACATCTGTTCGGCGCCGCGGTTCCAGAACTTGATGCTGCCGCTGAGGTCTCGCAGCATGATCGCGTCCCGGGAGAGGTCGAGCAGGCTGGCCTGGTCGCGCAACGCGTTTTCCGCAAGCTTGTGTCTCGTGATGTCGGAGTTCGTGCCCACCATCCGCACGGGCTGCCCTGCGTCATCGAGGATCACCTGGCCGGATGCCTTGATAAAGTGCAGGCTGCCATCGGCCCGAAGGATGCGGTACTCGGTATCGTAAGGCGCCGTCTCGTGCATGCCGTTCTCGAGAGCCTGCTCTACTCTCGCGCGATCCTCCGGGTGCACATACCCAGCCCATGATTCATAGTTTCCAAAGGGATTGGTGGCCGGGTCTGAACCATAAAGCCGGTACATCCAGTCGTCGCAGGTTATCTTGCCGGTCCGCAGGTCCCAGTCCCAGATGCCGATCCCGCCGCTCTCTGTCGCGAGCGCGGCGCGCCTCTTCGCTTCCTTCAGCGCCTCTCCTTCGGCCACACGGTCACTGATGTCGCAGTTGGTCCCGACCACTCGAATGGGGCGCCCGGATGCATCGCGGGTCACTCTCGCCGTCGCATGAATGTGGTGGATGGTGCCGTCGTCCCAGACGATGCGAAACTCGCGGTCGAAAGGCGCGCCGCTTTCCATAGCCTTGTGAAGTGCGGGCTCGGTGAAGAGCCGATCCTCGGGATGGAGGCGACCCGCCCAGAACTCGAATCGAAACCGGCCCTCGATCTCAGGATCCAGCCCGTACAGGCAGTACATTAACTTGTCACAGGTAAAGGTATTGGCAACGATATCCCAGTCCCAGATGCCGATCCCGCCGCTCTCCGCCGCCAGCACCAGGCGTTCGCGAGTTGCCTCCAGGGCAAGCCGTTGATTCACGCGCTCGGTTACATCCTGGAAGACGCCGAACAGGCGCACGGGCATGCCTTTCGAAAACTCGGCCATGCCCACCACCCGCGCCCATATCTTGCGGCCATCCATGCCAAGAAGCGACAGCTCGAGGTCCCATCCACCCTCACCTGCTGCAGCGCTGGCGATGGCCGCGCGGATTTCTTCCCTGGCCTCGCCGACATACATAGAGATCGCGTCTTCGAGTGTGGGCTGGTAGTCAGGGGCAACGCCAAGGATGCGTTTCGTCATGGCCGACCAGGTAAGTTGATCCGTAACAAGGTCCAGTTCCCAGCCCCCGGCGCCGGCCAGCCTGGCCGTTTGATCGAGGAATTGTTCGCTCTTGCGGAGTGCTACGAGTACTTCCCGCTCCTCGACCCGTTCCGACACACCTGTCGCGAACTTCACGACCTTGCCTACAACCCCGTCGCTGTTCCGGATGGGGTTGTAGCTGGCCTCCACCCAGACCTCGCGGCCATCCTTGCCGATGCGCTTAAACCAGTCCTGTCGAAAGTTGCCGCGCCTCAGGTCGTCCCAGAACTGCCGGTATTCGGCGCTCTGTCCCTCCGCCTCCGAAACAAAAATGCTGTGTTTCTTTCCTTCCAGTTCAGCACTGGTATAGCCGAAGAGGCGCAGATAATTTTCGTTCGCCCGCAGGATGCGTCCGTCCATGTCGAACTCGATCATCATGTGGGATTGCTCGATCGCATCCATCTGACCTTTGTAGTCAGCCTTCTGTTCTTCCTGCTGCTTCCTGCTCAACTTCAGGGCATCCAGGTACGCGCGCAGGCTCGTGACGATCTGCGGGGACCGCCTGGCCAGGAGCACCGCTGTTGGAACAGAGACCGCGGCGCAGAGACACTTGAAGGCAGCCGCGAGGGGATAGAGTGGCCACCACACGGTGACGATCTCCATCATGTGCGTCGCGGAGCAGGCAAGAACAAAACTTCCGAAGGAGACAGCGATCCAGAGATAACCACGAAGCTCAGGCTTGTCATGCAGCCTGAACACAATCCAAAGCAGGCAGCCGAAAATGAGCACGTAGGAGACCGCTATCAGGCCGTCCATGGTTACATTTGCCCATACCAGCCAGGGCTTCGCCAGGTAACAGTAGCGGTGCGGCAGATAATTCGACGAAAACAGCTTCGCGAACAGTCCCTTGCCTGAAAGCAAGCCCGCAGAGAGAGCACTAGCCAAACGGAGGGTTGGGTTCAAGTTGTCGGCCTGGCCGATCTCCTCATCCTGATACAGGATCATGGTAGGAACCAGGCTCACTTCTGTGACATCAGTGGACCGAGGCCGCTGACGGCGAAAGCCTCGCCTGCAGCTCGATGGAAGCTGGCAAGAGCGCCCTTCATGCGTGGCCTCGACCGTAAGTACGCAGGAAAGGCCGATTGAAGATGCACTGCTACACAGTAGGAACGCGGGTGGCTTGGGTCGAGCCTACACGAGCTCCTCGCCACGGGCGGTCACCGGCTCCATGAACAAGTGACTTTAGGCACCCCGCCGGGCGCGATGCATGCGTCGGCTGCTGTCTGGCTGTCCGCGTGGCGGTGAGAAAGACTCGCTGCCTCTCGTCGAACTTCCCTTGCTCCTCAAATCCCTGCTCTCGGGCGTTAGCGCCGGCGGCGGCAGATCATCCGGCAAACGCAGAGCTGCGGCACAGGAGTCCAGACAGCGATAACGAAAAAGCCCTCGCTCTGCGCGAGGGCTTCTTCGTGTACAGCCGCGCCAATGCGGCGGGCGGGGTCGGTGCGGTTACTTGACCTTGGCGAAGACAATGACCAGGGTGAACAGCGCC
>CAXTEW010000190.1:0-5871 GCA_964243175.1 uncultured Acidobacteriaceae bacterium | reverse complement strand
ACACCATGGAGCGGACGCGCGTTGAGGATGTGGTAAATGCAGCTACGAAGCTGCTGCCTGCCCTGCATAGAAATGTGCACAGGCCTGTCGCCGTGTGCGCCGCCGATGTGGGAACAGGTGTAAGAACGACGGAGTCAGAGGAAGCGATACCCGTGTAGCGAGATGCGGTGTGGCCGTCCGGGCGAGCCGCTTCTACTCAGACCCGCGTCCCACACCTTTTTTCGCCCGTGGCGGGGCCATTTCGAGGCAGCGCTCCGAAACGCGAACCGGGTTCGCCATCTTGCCGACCGCTGCCCGTGTAAAGGCCCGGTACAGCCGATTCACATCCACCTTGGCGCCCGTGCGGATCTCCCGCTCGGCCGCTGCGTGCATGGCGGAGAGTAGTTCATCACGCAGCTCGTTGAATAACTTATCGATGTAGAGATAGGGCATCGCTGTCCCTAAGCCTAGCAGCTTGCTACCGCAGTGGCACAAGGGCAGCAGTGGTCCGGGCGGCAGCAGGTGTTCCAGCCTGCGCACCTGGCTTACCCGCTGGCGCCGGGGCATACTTCGATGCGCACTTGGCCTGCAGTTCTGTGGCGTGAAAAACCCCGTCACGACCGTACATGCCGATGGCCAGGGCCTGCGCATTGTCTTTGAAGGTATCGGGTGGCGGTTCGGCTCCGTCATAGTCGACCGGCAGACGCTTGTCATTCTCGATCAGGACGAACCGGGCCCCGGCACCGTGGTGATCGATGGAGCCGGGCTGCACATTGCCTGCCACCCGCAGGTGCCTGGTGTACGCCTTACCGCCCATACCCTGCAGTTCGTTGATGGTGACGTAATAACTTTTGTCTGCCTGTACGCCCGTGACTGCCAGGTAGGCGACGACGGCCAGCACAATCACAACGGCGATGGTGATGCGAAGCGACTGTGGGCGCGCGTTTCCCATGGTACCTCCAGCGTAGGAGTGGCAGCGGTTCCCGTCAAGGCGGCGGTGGACTTCGGTTTTAGCGTAGACCCAGGGCCAGCCTTCCCGCGTATCATGGGTGAATCCAGCCTCCACGGCCGCAGTGCATGCGGCTTCCGGGTGTGATCTGAGAGGAAACAGATGAGCAATCGAGGCACAGCGAACATGCCCGAACGGGCCACCGAGATACTGCAGCCGCGCGCCCAATGGATCACCTCGCGACTGGCAGATGCAGCACAAAGCGGCGATACCAACATGAGCCAGATGCATTTTGCGCGCCTTGGACGGATCACGGAGGAAATGAACTTCGTCGCGAGGCGCGAGAAGATCGCGCCGGAGCTGATCCGCGCCGAGATCGCTGCTGGCCGCATGATTATTCCGGCGAATATCAACCACCCGGAAGTTGAACCCATGGCGATCGGTATCGAGAGCCGCTGCAAGGTGAATGCCAATATCGGTAACTCTGCCGTGACCTCAAATATTGATGAAGAGCTGCGCAAGCTGCACATGGCGGTGCAGCACGGGGCGGATACGGTGATGGACCTTTCGACCGGCGGGGCCATCCCAGAAATTCGTGACCGCATCCTGCGCCACTCGCCGGTGCCGATCGGCACCGTGCCGCTATACGAAGCGCTTACGCGGGTCAAGCGCGTTGAGGACCTGAATATCGACCTGTACCTCGAGGTCATCGAGGAGCAGGCGCAGCAGGGCGTGGACTACTTCACCATCCACGCGGGCGTACTGATCCAGTATGTGCCGATGGTAGCCCGCCGGATCACCGGCATCGTGAGCCGTGGCGGCGCAATCCTGGCGCAGTGGATGACGGCACACCATAAGCAGAACTTCCTCTATGAGAATTTTGATCGCATTACGAAGATCATGGCGAAGTACGACGTGAGTTACTCGCTCGGCGACGGGTTGCGGCCTGGCTCGATTGCGGACGCGTCGGATGAAGCACAGTTCGCGGAACTGAAAACGCTGGGCGAGCTGACGCGCAAGGCCTGGGAGTCGGATGTCCAGGTGATGATCGAAGGCCCGGGCCACGTGCCGATGGACAAGATCAAGGAGCAGGTCGACAAGGAAGTCGAGTTATGTGACGGCGCGCCCTTTTACGTACTTGGACCCCTGGTGACAGATATTGCGCCGGGCTACGACCACATCACGAGTGCCATAGGCGCGGCCATGATCGGTTGGCATGGGGCGAGCATGCTGTGCTATGTCACGCCAAAGGAACACCTTGGTCTGCCGAACGAGAAAGACGTGAAGGACGGTATGATCGCGTACAAGATCGCAGCGCACGCTGCGGATATTGCGCGCCACCGGCCCGGGGCGCAGGATCGTGACGACGCCATCAGCTACGCGCGGTACACCTTTGACTGGGACAAGCAGTTCGCTCTCTCGCTTGATCCGGAAACAGCTCGCGCGATGCATGACGAAACGCTGCCGGACGATTACTACAAGGAAGCGGCGTTCTGCTCGATGTGTGGGCCTAAATTCTGCTCGATGAACTGGTCGAGCAAGGTCGACGAGTTCAACAAGGAAGTACACGGGCTGGCGAAGAAGGACCTGTCGCAGCTGGTTGTGCTCCAGGCGGCGCAGTTGACAGCAAAAGGCTGACGAGGGATTATTCCAGGCGCAGTAAGAAGGACCTGCCGAAAGGCAGGTCCTTCTTGTTTCCGACGGCTGCAAGGGCCGAGGATCCTTCGGCTCGCGCAGGATGACCCCGAGAGGGCTTGCTGTTCAGCCAACTACGCCTACAGCAGAACCTAGCTCCCGCAGCAGGAATGCATAATCGAACGCGATCTCTTTCAGGTAGTCATAGCGGCCACTCGCTCCTCCGTGCCCCGCCGTCATGTTGGTGTGCAGTAGCACTGGCTTTTCGCCGGTATGGAGCGTGCGTAGCCTGGCGACATACTTTGCCGGCTCCCAGTACATGACCTGGCTGTCGTTGAGCGATGTCTTGACCAGCATGGCCGGATACTCTGCTGCACGAAGGTTGTCGTAGGGAGAGTAAGCCAGCATCGTCTCGAAGGCCGCGCGGTCATTGGGGTTTCCCCACTCCTCATACTCGGGCACCGTCAGTGGGAGCGACGAGTCAAGCATCGTATTCATGACGTCGACAAAAGGAACCTGTGACAGGACTGCGCGGAAAAGATCCGGGCGCATGTTGACGACAGCACCCATGAGCAGGCCGCCGGCTGAACCACCCTGGATCGCCACTCGGGCGCGGTCGCCGTATCCCTGCGCGAGTAAGTGCTCGGTCACTGCAATGAAGTCAGTAAAGCTGTTTTGTTTCCGGTCCAGTCGTCCGGCATCATGCCAGGGCTTGCCCAGGTCGCCGCCACCGCGTATGTGCGCATACGCGAGCACAAAGCCGCGATCGAGCAGGGTGAGGCGATTGGAGTTGAAGCCGAGCGGCAAAGCATAACCGTACGAGCCGTAGCCGTAAACATGGAGGGGATTCTTAGCGCTTGCAAACATGTCTTTGCGGTACACGAGAGAAACAGGAATCGATGTCCCATCGGCGGCGGTCGCATGGATGCGCTCCGACGCGTACCGCGTCCTGTCGAAGCCGCCGGGCACCTCCTGTTCCTTCCTCAAGGTGCTTTCCCCGCTTCGCACGTCATAGTCGAAAACCGACGCGGGGGTGACAAGCGACTGGTAGCTGTAGCGCAGAAACGATGTGGCAAACTCCCGATTGCTGGTGAGGTGCACACTGTAGGCCGGCTCAGGAAACCGAATGGACGCTTCGCGCTCGACCACGGCAGCCGCTCCGGACGCTGCAGGTGCGAAGTGGAGCACACGCAGGTGCTCGAGGCCATTCGCGCGCTCGACTGCTACTGCGAAGTCAGCGAACAGGCTTACATCTTCAAGCATGACGTCTTCACGATGCGGGATCAGCTCGGTCCAGGAATCGAAACCAGCGGTTGCAATCGCTGTCGTTCCGGCGGCCGGTGCAGCCATGGTGACGAGGCGAAAATTGCGCCCTTGATCGTTGGTGCGGACAAAGAAGACGCCGTTGCGGTGGTCGGGGTAGTACTCGATGTTGTCACGACGCGATGCCAGCAGCGCCGGCGCTGCAGTGGGTGCGTCGGCCCGCAGCAGGCGCGCCTCGGTGGTGGTGTGGCTGCCGCTTTCGATGACGATCCACGCGCCGTCGCGGGTGCGCCCGGCGCCCAGGTTGAAGCGCTCGTCCGGCTCTTCCAGGATCAACACATCATCGGTATGCGGAGTTCCCAGTGTGTGACGCAGGAGCTTGTGCTGGCGCTTCTGCTCCTCGTCTTCAACCGTGTAGAGCAGGGTGCTATTATCCGCCGCCCACATGAGGGAGCCGGTACGTTCCGCGGCCCCGGCAACAGACTCGGGGAGCAGTTCGCCCGTGCGTAGATTCTTGATGTGGAGCGTGTACTGGCGAAATCCTGTTTCGTCGGTCGAGTAAGCAAGCAGATTTGCATCATCCGATAAACTCATGGCGCCCAGCGACAGGAAGCTCTTACCCGCTGCGAGTGACTCTACATCGAGAATGACTTCTTCCGGTGCCGCGGCAAAGGTCTCGTTCGAGCCCCGTTTGCGGCAGTAGACCGGGTACTGCGAACCCTTGGTCGTCCGCGCATAGTAGTAGTACGCGCCCTCCTGTGCGGGCACACTGACATCGGTCTCAAGGATGTGGGAGATCATTTCCTCGTACAGTTCGGTCTGCAGCGCGGTCAATGGTTCCATGTGGGCGTCGGTGTAGGCGTTCTCGGCCTTGAGGTAATCGAGTACCTCATGGCTCTCCTTGTTGCGAAGCCAGCCGTAGTCGTCTCGCAGGGTATGGCCATGGAGAACAGTGGATTGTGGCTCTTTGCGGGCAACAGGAGGCGCGGCAGGACCGGGTGTACTCATGGCTACAAGGATACTGTGTGCAGGGTCGGTAACCGGCTGCAAACGGGCACCTGCCGATGCAGGAAATACGCTCGAGGTCTGCCTTTCACCAACTCTCTTTCCAGCGGACGAGGGAATCGATTCATCGCAGAAGACACGGCACGGGCAACGCAGCGCCGATTTTCTGCGCCTTACTGTGAGATGGTGCCGCCTCTTGCGCAGGCGATAGACAGTGGCGGCTCAGGGAGAACAAAGATGGCGAATCGTATGCGGCTTGGTAGTTCTACAGCGGTAGTAGCTTTGGCAGCGGCACTGGCATCCGGTGCAGCGTGCGCGCAGACCGGCACAGGGATGTCGGCACCTGGTGGCGCGTCGCCGCCAAATGCACCAAGTGTCGGCGGCACCCCTTCCGGGTCTATGGCTTCCATGCAGGGTATGTCGAGCAGCACCGCTTCCTCACAGGACAAGGCGTTCCTGAAGCAGGCAGCTGGTGGCGATATGTTCGAAATCCAGACCAGCCAACTGGCGCTGCAGAAGAGCAGCAGTGACGATGTAAAGCAGTTCGCCCAGATGATGATCGATGATCACAATGCGCTCGAAATGAAGATGAAGCCGATTGTCTCAGAGGCTGGCGTGACCCCACCTTCGAGCCTGATGGGCAAGGACGAGAAAGAGTACAAGAAGCTTCAGGGCCTAAGCGGGGATGCGTTCGACAAGGAATACATCAAAGCCATGATCATGGACCATACCAAGGTCTCCAAGGCTTTCGCCGAGGAGTCGCAGGGTGGGCAGCTGTCTGACGAAAAGCAGGCTGCCACCGCGAATAAGCCGACCGTTGATATGCACCTGCAGAAGGCGCAGCAACTGGCCCAGGCGCACGGGGTATCGGCCACCGGTATGTAAGCAGCTTCAGCTGAAGCACCAGCAGCGTCCGTTCTGGCGGACGCTGTTTTGTTTGCGATATCAATTCTTCCGTACAATAAAGAAGCATGCGTCTCCGCCGGCTGCTTGCATGGTGTTTGCTGCTGTTGGTGTCTGCTCGCTTATCTCACCCCACG
>CAXTEW010000189.1:0-5888 GCA_964243175.1 uncultured Acidobacteriaceae bacterium | reverse complement strand
AGATCGATTACATGACGTTCGGGGGAATCTATCGCGAGGTCGCCCTGCGCATTGTGCCGGCGACATACATCGATAACATCCTTGCCCGGCCGAAGGATGTGCTAAGCGACCATTCATCGCTCGACGTGGATTGCTTTCTTGCCGGAGCCCGTGCGACAGGCAGCCACTATTCCCTTGAAGTAGAGCTGCGAGACGGGGATCACCTCCTCGCTACGCAAACGAATAGCCTGACTCTGGCTGCGCAAGGCAGTCGCTCAAGTATGTCCTCAGGCGACCCGGACCCGTCGACCAGTGCTCCTGTTTACGCGAGCGTCGAAACCGCTGGAGATGCTTCGCGGCGGACAGTGTCGTTGTCCGGACTGCATGGCGTTCAACTTTGGGATGTGCAGAAGCCGTATCTCTACACCGTGCATGTTCGGCTCCTGGACTCAGGACGCGTCGTCGATGAAGAGACCCGCCGCATCGGTTTTCGCGAAGCGACTTTTACCGAGGCTGGATTCAGCCTGAACGGGAAGATACTCAAGCTGCGCGGTCTTGATCGCCACCAGACGTTCCCGTTTGTCGGCCAGGCGATGCCTGTGCGGGTGCAAAGGCAGGATGCCAAGATTCTGCGCCAGATGCTCCACTGCAATATCGTTCGTACTTCCCACTACCCCCAATCACGCCATTTCCTGGACTGCTGCGATGAGATCGGACTGCTGGTGCTGGAGGAGATGCCAGGCTGGCAGCATATCGGCGATGAAAAGTGGAAGCGGGTCGCGATTGACAACGTGGGCCGGATGATCCGCCGCGACTGGAACCATCCGTCGATCATTCTCTGGGGTACGCGGATCAACGAGTCGAAGGACGATCACGACTTCTACACACGCACCAATGCGCTCGCGCACCAGCTGGATGCGACTCGGCAGACAGGCGGCATCCGCAACTTTGCGGCTTCGGAGTTTATCGAAGATGTGTTTACCGTGAACGACTTCGACTTTCCACTGCGAAAGCCGAACCACTCGCGCTATCTCAACACGGAGTTCGTCGGGCACACCTTTCCTACCAAGACGACCGACGAGAACGCGCGTCAGCGCGAGCACACGCTGCGGCATGCGCGCATCCACAACCAGATCGCCTCGGACCCGCAGTACGCGGGTGGCATCGGCTGGTGCGCCTTCGACTACAACACGCACGCAAACTTCGGGTCCGGCGATCGCATCTGCTACCACGGGGTCACTGACATCTTTCGCCTGCCGAAGGCGGCAGCAGGATTCTATAAATCGCAGTGTGATCCCGCAGAAGAGATTGTTCTTGAACCAGCCTTTCACTGGGCGGAGGGAGACGAGTCGATACGTCTTACCAGCGCGGTTGTCTGCTCGAACTGCGACCATCTCAAGTTCTACCTGCGCAAGGACAGCAGGGAAGCGGCGCCCTGGACGCTGCTGGGCGAGGTAGACCCGGACCACACCGAGTTCAGCTCACTCCGGTACCCGCCGTTCATCCTTGACATGGATAAGTCGCACGCAGGCTGGGGTGACCTTCGCATCGATGGATTTATTGCAGGCAAGCAGGTGATCTCGAAGTCGTTGTCGGGCCGCGGCGTGGATCGACAGTTTACTCTGCGTGCCGACGATCAAACGCTGGCAGCGGATGGAGCCGATACCACGCGGGTCGTGTTCCGCGTGACGGATGAGTTTGGTGCGCCGCGCGTGTATGCGGACGCTCCCATCCAGTTCACACTGGAAGGGCCGGCGGAGTTGATTGGCGAAAACCCGTTTTCGCTGATCGGCGGCAGCGGTGCGGTCTGGGTGCGGGCGGGGGAGCAGGCAGGCGTAGTTCGCTTGACGGCGAAGCATCCACGACTCGGAACACAGTCTGTGTTGCTTACCCTGGCGGCTGCTCCGCGGGAGACAGTGTAAGCCGTGCTGGTGAGAACACCTGTACACGTGCGACAGAGAACGACCGCCATACCTCCGCTGTCAGAAATGTCCCGCTAACGATAAGTCAACGGGTTGCTGGGTATCTTATCGGTTCTAACTCACTGTGTCCGGCGCGGCAGCAGGTGCGGCCACCGTAGCCCGGGTCGCGCCGGTTGAAATGCCACCATCGACCAGCAGCGTTTGCCCTGTCATATAGCGGCTTGCCTCCGCGGCAAGAAAGACGATTGCTCCATCCAGGTCTCGCGGTTCGCCAGGGCGCTTGAGCGGAATGCGATCGACCAGGTAGTCGACCCATGGCCGGTTCTCATAGAGGGCCTTGTTTTGTTCCGTACGGAACCATCCTGGTGCGAGGCAGTTGACTGTCACACCGTGCCTGCCCCAATCGTCAGCGAGACTCATGGTGAGCTGGCGCACACCTCCGCGGCTTGCGCCATAAGGTGCCAGACCCGCATAGCCAAAGACGCTGGTGACCGAGCCAATGTTGATGATGCGTCCGTAATGCTTCGCGACCATGCCCCGGGCGATGGCCTGCGCCACAAAGAACGTGCCGCGCAGGTTGGTATCGAGCACCAGGTTCCAATCTTCCCAAGTTACATCGAGTGCCGGCTTGCGTACGTTGCATCCTGCATTGTTGACCAGGATGTGGATCTGTCCGCATGCCGCTTCTGCCTGCCCGGCCATCCGGTCGATGCTGCCCTGGTCCCGGACGTCCAAGGCAAGCGAAACGGTGCGGCGACCCATGGACGCGATCTCCGCCTCGAACGGGGCAAGGGTTCTTGGATCCCGACTGGTGAGCACGAGGTCCGCTCCAGCCCTGGCCAGGGCACGCGCGAAATACTGCCCGAGTCCCCGGCTGGTGCCTGTCACGAGGGCGGTCTGGCCGGCCAGGTCGAAGAGCGAGTCACTCATGTGGTTGGCCTCAGGACGACCTTCGTCAGGTTCGGTTCGCGTGCATGCAGCCGCTCAAACCAGCGCGAGCCATCCTCGAGCGGCGCGACTGCTGTGATCAGCGGTTTGACCTGGATAGCCCCGCTCGCGATGCGCTCCATGGCTTCGGGATACTCCCCGGAGGAGGCGCAGGAGCCCTGGATGCGTAGCTGCCGCGTCACCACTTTCTGCAAGGGAAGCGTGACCGTGCTGGCGATGTTGCCGATCAGCGTAACTGTGCCTCCCTTGCGTACGCAGTCAATTGCAGTCGTGACTGTCTCGTTCCTTCCCACGGCTTCGAGCACGAGGTCAACGCCGTCGCCTTTCGTCTGGCGCAGGATTTCCGCCGTAAGCTCGTCGCCTGAAAGGCAGAACGTGGCGGTTGCGCCGACCTCCTTCGCCAGTCGTAAGCGCGACTCATCGATATCCGCGACGAAGATGGGCGAACAACCCGCAACCCTCGCCGCCTGCGCGGTGAGCAGTCCAATCATTCCCGCACCAATGACGAGAGCGGTCTGCCCCGCAACCACTGACGAGACGCGGACTGCGTGCAGCGCAACAGAGACAGCCTCGAGCATGGCTGCCTCGACAAACGTGACGCTTTCGGGCAGGTGATAGAGAATGCGTTCCGGTACCACGACATACTCCGCGAAGGCGCCGGCGCGTTTGTAATCGGCGCAGGAAACACCGATGACCTGGCGGTCGTCGCAAAGGTTCACGTCCCCCTGGCTGCAGTATTCGCACTCTCCGCAGTAGACGGTGGAGTCAAAGGTGACGCGTTCGCCTTCTGCGTAGTCTGTAACTTGCCAACCAACAGCTGCGACCACGCCGGCGGCCTCGTGCCCCATAACGAGGGGAGGAATGCGCCGCCCGGACGAGCCGTCATACCCATGGACATCGCTGCCGCAGATGCCGCACGCATACACCCGGACGAGTACCTCTTTTGGGCCCACGGTCGGCGTTGGCAGGTCGACGATTTCCAGCCGGTTGTACTCAGAGAGAAGCAGGCACTTCATCAGGATTGACTCCTCGGTTCGATCCATCTTAGGTAGGAGTACCCGTTCTGTCGGATCCAAACGTAAGAAAAACAAGACCGCAGCGGAGCAGTTGAGGTTGGGCGGAGCGGCTGCCGGTCGCTGCGAAGAGCGTCCTCCGCGATCGTGCCTGGTCACAGGTGAAACGTTGTGAAGCCCTCACGTCAAGCGGGTGTGTGTGGAAGAAGCGAAAGAATCTGCCCGGACCTGGAAGCAGTCCGGGTATTCAGGAGTGAAAGGGCTAGAAAGTCAGCTTCAGCGCCATCTGTCCGATACGGGCGGATTCTGAACCGGTAGAGGTAATCACCCCTTCATTGCCTCCCGTATTCACACCAGCAGTCGAGATCTGGTTGTTATTCGAGCTTGGCGCCGAGAAGCTCGGCTGGTTCAGGGCGTTGAACATCTCCCAGCGGAACTGGAGGTTATAGCGCTCGCGATACTTCCAGTTCTTGAAAAGCCCGGCATCGCTGTAATCGAGGGGTGGAGCATTGATAATGTTCTTTCCGCTCGAGCCGAAGGTGCCGGGAGCATTCTGCCTGAAGGCATTGATGTTGTAGTAGTGGCTGAGCCAGTTTGATTTTCCGCCCTGGCGAACATCGCGTGAGACGCCCGGAACAGCGTCAGCCCTATCCTCATACTGCTGGGCCTCGGAGTTGTTATTGCCGAGCCCGCGGATCTTGGCGTATTGCGCTGGGGTGTCCGGACCAACGGGCACGCGGGCTTTCTCTTTGTGAACAACTATGTGCGCGGAGCCGTAATGCCGGTCCGACCGCACAGCCAGTTCTCAGTAGCGCTGCCAGCTGGCCGCACTCTTCAAATACCCGAGAAGCCTGCAGGAAAAGCCCCGATTGTGACCAGCCCGGAAAATATCCGCATCCTTACGTCGACGATCATCCATTGATGCGCGTGAGCATTGCTGCCATCATCGATGCGCAGCCGGACATGAGCGTGGTTGCCCAGGCAAGCACGGCAGAAGAGGCGATCACGCTGTCCCATCAGTGCCGCCCTGACCTCACGCTATGGATCTCCGGCTTCCGACAAAGACTGGCCTTGAGGCTATTCGGATCATTCGCTCGCAGGCCGCTGCTGCGCGCTTTGTCACGCTCACCACGTATGAAGGGGATGAAGACGTCCACCAGGCCCTGGAAGCAGGCGCGCGTGGATACCTGATCAAGGGCATGCCGCACGATGCGCTGGGTGCAGGCGCTTCGCAAGGTGCATAGCGGCAGCCGCATTCTCCCCTAGCCGGTCACCCTCGCACTTGCTCGCGCCATCGCGACTCCGAGCTAAGCCCTCGCGAGCGGGAAGTGCTTGCGCTGCTCGTCAAGGGTCGAAGCAATCGCGAGATCGCCACGGAGCTCCGTATCAAGGAAGCGACTGTCAAGTCGCATGTCAGCGTGATCCTGATGCGATTCCAGGTGACCGATCGAACGCAAGCGGTCGTGACTGCCCTGCAGCGAGATAAGAAAACAATGGTGATCCGTTGACGCACGACAGGTGCTTCCTATTACTAGTCGTCCAATGATTAGAACTTACCTGGCGACCACTTTCGCTGTATCTCCTTCGACAACGGTATAAAGACGGTCCAGTTTCGGCGGAGACGCGAGAATCTGCCTGGTACCGTCCGGCCAGTTGATCTCCAGGTTCGCGATGCTTGTCGCGGGCCCGAGCCCGAAATGTACACGCTGGTCCGGCGAAGAGGCAAATGAGCCGCCAGCGATCACGTCTGCACGCTGCCTGAAACCTTCTGCGGTGAGATAGACCCGAGCACCCACAGCGTCCCGCGGAGACTTCGGGCCGCCGATCAACTGCAACTCGATCCAATGATTGCCGGCTGAGGGTGAGGTCGCGCCGGCTGGTTCTTTCGCCGTTTCCGCCTGGGTCCCAGTTACGTTTCGTAAGAGTGTAGGCGGCCCATCCATGTTGTTAATCACTACATCCATGCGGCCATCATTGAAGAGGTCGCCGTAGGCCATGCCGCGCGAGGCCGTGACCGTCGCGAGCC
>CAXTEW010000188.1:0-5920 GCA_964243175.1 uncultured Acidobacteriaceae bacterium | reverse complement strand
AACCCACGTCTCAGGGGGCGAGACGTGGGGCACCCGGCCTTCTGCTGGCGCGAACTTCCCTTATGCAGGCCCCAAGAGAAAGGCCCGGCTCCATGCCCGGCCTTTTCCATGCGGCTTCGTAGAAAATCCTGCTACACACCCACTCCATACTCTGCCGGAGCGATAGGATCACCCGCATTGCTGAAAAAGTCAGAGGGCGTGCGATGGCTGAATTTGTAACGAAAACGCAGCTCCCTGCCCAGGAACACGCCCAGTGCCGCCGCCCCCAGAAGCGCCGTAGCCAGGCCCATCGCGCGCAGCGGCGTGAAGAGGTCCTCATCCATATCCGCAGAGGAGTGGAAATCGCGAGCGGCGAGAGTGAGCAGGTTCATGCCCCCCATGATAGCGCAGAGATGAGGGGCAGCAGTGCTGCTCGGGAACCAGAATGCACTCTTGTCACCAGCGTCAAACGCTGGCAACGGCTCCAGCCGGCGGCCCGCCATCGCAGGAGGCAATGGCACAAGCGATGTGCCAGCCAAACGATGAAAGGGGCCGACGCAACGGCTCGCAAGGTGACGCGAGCTCTTATGCCAGGAGGCATCGCCGGGTAGCGCGCCTTATGCTTACTGGATGAATATGTACGACGGAGAACCCATGGCAAACGCACACGCAGTGATAGCCCAGGCCTACTCTGCTTTTAACCGGCGAGACGTGGATGGCGCGCTGGCGCTCATGAGTGAAACCGTGAGCTGGCCCAAAGCATCGGAAGGCGGCCGCGTGGTTGGAAAAGAAGAGGTACGTGCTTATTGGACGCGTCAGTGGAAGGAGTTTGATCCCCAGGTAGAACCGATCGAAGTGATCGACCGTGAAGGAGGCCAGGCGGATGTCAGGGTTCATCAGCTCGTGAAGAGCCTCGGCGGCGACGTTCTTTCGGACAGCGAGGTGTGGCACGTCCATACCATCGTGGATGGTCTCATCGCCCGCATGGACCTGAAGGAAAGCGAAGCAGGCTCAGACCTGTCCCCCTCGGCTGCCTTTTCCACGCACTAGCGCGTCTGGTGGAAACACTATCCGCGCTGCCCTGGCGAACGTATCGTTACGCAGATCCCCGCAGCAGCGCGACCTTGCGCTCCGGATCCAGGAAGCTTGCTTCCAGTGAATTCGCGGCCACCTCACGCAGCTGCTCGCGGGTGAACTCGAAGGATCGGGCCAGGAGCCGGTACTCGCCTTCGAGATCGCTGCCGAACAGCGCCGGGTCGTCCGAGTTGATCGTGATCATCAGGCCGGAATCGAAGAAGGAGCGCACCGGGTGCTCGGCAAGTGAGGGGCAGCAGGCCGTGCGCAGGTTGGAGGTGATGCAGATCTCCAGCGGAATCTGCCGCTCAGCGAGCACCGCCATCAGTTCCGGGTCGTCAATCGCTGACAGCGCATGACCGATCCGTTCCGCACCAATATTGATCGCGCCCCAGATGCCACCCGGGCCAACCGTTTCGCCGGCATGGGCGGTCAGCCGCAAGCCTGCTTCGCGTGCTTCCACGTACAGCTCGCGGAAGGGCTCAGCACCGGTCCGGCGCTCGTCACCCCCGATACCGATGCCGACAATGCTGGGGTGTTCGCGGCGCATCTCCGCTGCCTTGTGGAAGACCTTCGCTGCTTCCTCCGGCCCGAAATGGCGCACCGCGTCGAAGATCCAGAGACAGGTGATGCCCCAGCGGGCCTCCGCTGCCAGCCGGGCGCGTTCCATGCCGGCAAACAACGGCTCGAACTCCGTGCGTCGCCAGTAGTAGACGACCCCCACCGAGACATATACCTCGGCATGGACGACGCCCTGCACGTGCAGCCGCTCCAGCATGCGCTGGGTCACCAGCTCGTAGTCGTCTGCGGTTTGCAGCTGCCCGGTAATGGCCTTGAAGGCGAGCAGAAAGCCGGAAAAATCGCTGTAGCTGTACAGCAGCCGCGCTGCCTCCACAGTCAGCAGCTCCCCGCCGCCATCCGCCATGACCCGGCGAGCGCTCAACTCCGCCAGGGTTTCAGGCGAAATGGTGCCTTCGAGGTGCAGGTGCAGCTCAGCCTTGGGCAGGCTGCGCAGGTACGAGGAGAGATCATTGCGCATGGTCGCTGGTTCCTGTTTCTTGTCTGCAGTGCTGCTGGTCTTGCGTGAAGGGGTCGCGCCGTTGAAAGCTTTCCTGCTGGCCGGCGGTGTGCCGATATGCCGTCGCCTGCGCAGCCAGCCGTATCGTGCCCGCCTCCGCGGGCATGGCTCAGCATGAGATCAGGGCTCCGGCTGCTCTGCTATCGCTTCCTCCACGTCCCAGCGGAGCCTGACCCGCCGGAAGGGTCAGCCGGGCGACGTCGCCGCGCCGCGGTTTGACCCCTCGCCAGCCGGGGCGGCCGCTAGTGGACGACAGTATCGGCAGCCATCAGCGCGGCGCGGAATGCGTTGGACTTCTGAAAGAGCTCGCGCAGCTCAGGCGTTTTCAGATTTTCGCGCACGTGCGCCAGCTCCTGCTCCATGGCGAGCAGCGCCGCCGCGATCGCGGGCTCGTTGGTCATCGCGATGTCCCGCCACATCGAGTACGGGCTTGCGCCCAGGCGCGTCATCTCCCGCAAGGCACGGCCGCCGATGCCGTGCAGGGCACCCCGGTCGGCTGCGAAGTCCTTGCCGAACTGGGCCTGCAGCATCGCTGCAAATGCAGAAGCCATCATCTGCGGCAGGTGGCTGACAGCAGCACACAGCAGGTCATGCCGGTCGGGTGCCAACGTGATGGCCCGGGCGCCGAAGCGCTCCACCCAGCCCAGCCACTCGGCAACATACGGGTGTTTCGGCAGGGTGTCCGGGGCCATGGCAGTGCCGGTAAACAGCCAGGTCGCGTCGCGAAACAGCGCTGCCTCGGCATGGGCAGCGCCCGATTGCTCCTTGCCGGCCATGGGATGGCCGGGCAGCCATCCCGGCTTCCCTTCCTCGTTGTAGAACGCGCTGGCACGCTCCACCAGGAACTCCTTGACACTGCCGGTGTCAGTTACCAGCTGCGCTGCGGACAGCACGGGTGCCAGCTGCTCCAGCCACTCGGCGATCGAGAGCACGGGGCTCGCCAGCACGATGACGTCAGCCGCCAGCGCGCAGACAAACGGATCCTCATCGGCATCGCCGGCCACGACCGGGTCTACCGCGCCGAGCTTGCGGGCTTCTGTCAGCATCGCCTGCTCCGGGTCCCAGCCCAGGATTGCGCCCGTGTAACCAGCCTCCCGCAGCGCCAAGCCAATCGATGCACCGATCAACCCGGTGCCGAAAATGGCGATCCGGCGTATCTGGCCCGGCTTGCTGCTCTCTGGTGCTGTTCCTTCGGTTTGCATGGCGCTCCTTGTTCCTGCCTCGAGCGGCAAACAGTTCGCCGTCATCGACGTACGCGGGCGTATTGCCCCTTTTCAAGCTAACCTGCCAGCCTGCGTCCGAGCGCCGGCGCAATGGCCCGCAACTCTCCCATCAGCTTCTCCAGCTGCTCCGGATACAACGTTTGCGCACCATCGGAAACGGCTCTTTCCGGGTTGGGATGCACCTCGATAATCAATCCATCCGCCCCTGCCGCCACCGACGCCCGCGCCAGCGCCGGGACCAGGTCGCGTCGGCCGCAGCCGTGCGAAGGGTCCGCGATGATGGGCAGGTGCGACAGCTTCTTCACTACCGGTATTGCCGAGATGTCCATCGTGTTGCGCGTGTAGTTCTCAAACGTGCGGATCCCCCGCTCACACAGCATCACGTTGTAATTTCCGCCCGAAAGGATGTACTCGCTTGAAAGCAGCAGCTCCTCCACGGTCGCCGCAGGGCCGCGCTTCAGCAACACCGGCTTGCGGGTGTGCCCGATCTCGCGCAACAGGTTGAAGTTCTGCATATTGCGTGCTCCTAGTTGGAAGCAGTCAATGTACGGAAGCATCAGCTCTATCTGCGCGATCTCCATCACTTCGGTAATGATCAGCAGTCCCGTCGCATCGCCGGCTTCGCGCAGCAGCTTCAATCCTTCCAGGCCCATACCCTGGAACGAGTACGGGGAGGAGCGGGGTTTGAAGGCGCCACCGCGAAGAAACTGCCCACCCGCCGCCTTGACCTGGGCAGCCACGGTAAAGAGCTGGTCCCGGCTCTCGACCGCGCACGGGCCGGCCATCACCACGACCTCGTCGCCACCGACCGTCACACCATTGGCAAAGCGGATCACCGTGCCTTCCGGGGCGAACGAGCGCCCGGCCAGCTTGTAGGGCGACGAGATCCGGTAGGCCTCGGCTACGCCGTCGAGCACCTCGTACTCCTTCACGTCGAAGGAGTCAGGCCGCCCCACGCCTGCGACGATTGTTTGCGTGGTGCCGGTGGTGCGGTGCACCTTGAATCCATCCTCGACCAGCCGCTCGACCACATGTTCGATCTGCGCGACGGTCGCGCCTTCCTGCATGGCCACAATCATCGCCGGTTCTCCCCCTCTGCCTGCTGTGCTGCGGCATCCAGCGCGGCAGCCTTGGCCCGCTCGGAGGCAAGCTCCTCCTGCTGGAGCGCCCGCATCACGTCAATCAGGCGTTCATAGATATGTGTCAGCTCAATGTCTGGCAGCGGCCCCTGGTTACAGGCGCGGACATTGGCGAAAATCACGGCTTCGCGGTTGGGCTCGTAGACCGGCAGGGTGCTCGATTTCTTGAGCCGGCCAATCGCCTGCGCGGCACGGGCCCGTTCCGAGATCAGCGCCACGATCTGCCGGTCCAGCTCGTCAATCTTGAGACGCCAGGTTTCTATATCCATTGCTCTTCCTCGAACAGGTAGTTCCTTGGGTCAGGACAGATGCGCATGGGCACTCCAGGCAGCGCCCGGGATGTTCGGGGGCGTAACTCTGGAGTAACAGCGGGAAGGTCAGGAGCGGGCCAGCGCCGGGGCGGGGCGCAGGCCCCGGATAAATCGCGCGATCGCTGCCGGCGCAATCTCACGGCTGCTGGCTTCTATGATCGAGACCAGCGCCGAGCCGACCACGGCCGCATCGGCGAAGCGGCCTACCTGTTCCACATGTTCGGCGCTCGAGATGCCAAAGCCGACCGCCAGGGGCAGCTGGGTGTACCGGCGCAGCCGCGCGACCAGCTGCTCGGCGTCGCTCTCGAGCGCTTTCTGCGCGCCCGTGATGCCGACCCGGGAGATGACGTAGACAAAGCCGCGTGACGCCTCGGCAATTTTCTGCAGGCGAGCATCCGGGCTGGTCGGCGCAGCGAGAAAGATCGGCGCCAGCTTGTACTTCTCCATCGCGGCGAGATACTCGGCAGCTTCTTCGACGATCATGTCGGTAAGCAGCACGCCATCGATACCGGCAGCAGCGGCGGCAGCGCAGAAACGTTCCATACCGCGCGCCGGGCCGGCACTTGCCGGGGCGTCCGGGTTAGTCGCCGGTTCACCAGCGAGGCCGTACTGCACCACGGGGTTGAGATAGGAGAAAAGAACCAGGCCTGCGTCCGGGCGCTCCCGCCGCAGCGTCGTCGCCAGTTGGAGCACGTCAGCCAGTGTCACACCGCGGCTGACCGCACGTTCACTCGCCCGCTGGATCACCGGGCCATCGGCAAGCGGGTCGGAAAAAGGTACGCCGAGCTCCAGCACATCCGCGCCGGTATCGATCGCCGCGAGGGCGATGGCGTGGGTCGTCGATAGATCCGGGTCGCCCACGGTGAGGTAGGCGACGAGGCCGGGCTCGTCCTGTTTAAAGGTTATCGGCATGGGGCCTTATACCCCCTGCGCGGGAGGCGATCCCTTCGGGATAGATTTTCGTTGGTACGGCAACAGACATTCATGCGCCAGCACCACCAAGCTTCAGCTCGCGGGTCAGGATTCCCAGGTCCTTGTCGCCACGGCCTGAGAGATTTACAAGCAGGATGTCGTCGGTGCTCATCTTGGGCGCCATGCGCATCGCCTCGGCGATGG
>CAXTEW010000187.1:0-5949 GCA_964243175.1 uncultured Acidobacteriaceae bacterium | reverse complement strand
GATGCTGCCGAAATATCCCTCAACCGGGGCGTGATTGCGGGCGCACTCCGCAACGCTGCAAAAAACTCGTCCTCGACAGCCCAGCGTATCGTCTCCTCGATATTCGCGAGGAAGCTGCCTCCCATTGCACCGCCGATCATCAAAACGGCATGATCCACGCTTGGCATGTCCTGACAATAACGCTGCAGTATTTATTCTTCCGTGACGTCAAACGCTGACGTTTGCAATGAGGCCCCTCTGTCTCAGCGCGGTGGCAGCGGCCCGAGCTTGGCGGGATCGTGCGTGACAATCAGCAGGCTAGCTCCTGCGGTGGCAGCTTGATGGGCAATTGCCAAGCCGATGCCGGGACTGCCAATGATCACAAGCAATGCTTTACCTTTAAGCGAAATCGGACGGCTTTCGTTGATTCGGATGGTATCGAACCCAGCCACCGCATCGCAACCGAAACACTTTTACGTCTCCAATGCGAACTGTTCTCAAATGGCGGAATGCCGCTCTCCTCTGCTCAATTTGAAGCAATACCACCTCAACGACGTTCTTACCGCACTAGTTTGACTGGCTGGTTCAAGGCGGCATTGTTCTCAGGGTGGAGCTCCGTTGGCTCTCCCCATCTCGGCAGGTCTGACATCTCCAGCCCGAAACAATCCAGCGCGCGACCGAGCACGTGGTCGACGAGGTCGGCGATCGTCTTCGGCTGCGTGTAGAAGGCCGGCACCGGTGGGTGTATAATCGCTCCCATCTCGGAGGCTGTCAGCATGTTCCTGATGTGGTCGACATGGAGCGGCGCCTCGCGCACCATCGTCACGAGACGACGACGTTCCTTCAACACCACGTCGGCAGCGCGGGTGAGCAGCGTCGTGGTTACTCCTGTCGCTACCTCCGCTAGGGTCCGCACCGAGCACGGCGCGATCAACATGCCATTGTCTTGAACGAGCCGCTCGAGATCGATGCGCCGACGTTCCCGATGGGATTGCATGATCGGCGAGTGCGTTAAGCGCCTACCGGCTTATCTCGGTCTCGAAGGCGCGGGTCATCTCCCCGGCGCGCGGCAGGCGGCTGCCACCGCAAGGATACTATGCCGACTGGTTCGCAGCACTCCCAAACAGTCTTCAAGACAGCGCCACAGCAGACGAAGCCATCGTCAATCTCGGCCTGGCACCTCTAGCCGACACTGACCGCCACGCCTCTGCGGAAGTGATTGAACCAGAACCGACCGACCGGACAGACAAGGAAGCAGAAGCAGCTTGGCCCCAGCAATCCCAAGCAGAAAAGAATCTACTGAGAAGCAGTAGCTGTTGGCGCTTCAGGCTGCCTGACACCACCCGCCATCCTTGCACCAGCTGCTTCCCGCCAGTCATAGGTCTTTGAGCCATTTCTTGGCCAGCTCAAGGCGTTCATGTGGGGCCAAATCGATGCGACAAAGAACAGCAGCGTCATCAACGTCGGCGTCGTGCCGATGGTATCGGTATCAGAAATGCTTGAGACCAGGACCAGCGTCAGTATAAAGCACACGATCGGAACCGGTCGGGTGAAGCATTTAAAGAGGAGACATCCAAGCAATCCGAGCAGAGGAATGGTGCCCAAACCGCCTACGGAAAGCATGCTTTGGAGATACAGATTGTGGGCGGAGTCGACCATCAGCCCATTGTCGAAACCTATGTGGGTTCCAAGAACCACCTTGCTCGAATTATACCCATACCCAAAGATCGGGCTTAGGGCGATCTGCTCTCGAGCAAAATCCCAGATTTCCAGCCGGCCGGTCAGTGTATAAAGCTCGGTCGGATCGCCGGACCGGCTGAACTGATTACCAATAAGGCTGAAAAGTTGTGGAAACAACTGCAGGAGCAACAGCCCGGTCGCCGCCGCAAGAATTCCTCCCAGCACCAGCCATGCCGAACGGGAGGCCAGGACGACGGCGATCCCGATAATTGCCGCGATCTCCGTCGTGCGAGAGTCGCTCTTCGCCAAGGTGATAAAGGCGAACGCACCGAGCATGACAGCCATCAGCATCCCACGCCGACGGTTACACGCCAGGACGAAGGCCGCACCTATTGCAGAAGCGCATACCATTCCGAGATTGTTTGCTTGGCCGGCCAAGCCGCACATGCGGAACACGAATCCCGAGTTGGTCCAAGCCATCGACGTCCCGAGGTCGGGATTTGCAAAGAAGACGAACCAGCCGCCAATGTTGAAGGCAGTGAGCGAGAGCAGCAGGGTCCAAAGCAACTGCGCCTCAGACAGCCGGGTCGTTAGCGAGTAGGAGAAGGCGAAAAGGCACAGCAGAGCCAGAGCACAACCGAAACTGTAGCCTGGGACCGGAGAGTAGGCGCTCGACATCAATGCCACGATGACGTAGGCGAGGCAGCATGCGCTTGCAGGTTTAGCCAGCAAGGTGCGTAGCGAGGGCATGTGTGCAAACCCTATGATCCCGGCACCCATCCAGACTAAAAACTTTAGGGCACTTTGCCAGTCGCCCGAGATTTCACCGGCACCACGCACGCGAAATTGTGCATCCGTGAGAAAAGCCAACGCGCCGAAATACAGCATGATGGCCATTGGAGACCCGCAGGCCGCCGCCAGCACCAACCATCCTGCCAAACCTATCGCTACAAGACCCAGCGGAATAAACGGTGCCCAGGGCAGCGACTCATAACCGGCTAGGGAGCCAAGAAATACTCCACCTGTCACTAACACTCCGAAGACGACAAAGATGTTATGTATGCGAAAAGCAGGGTATGCGGTCCAGTTCCCTGCAAATTCTCTATCAGGCGCTAGACGATCCCTGCTTAAAAGCCATCCGCTCATCGAAAACCACCTGTCCGCACGATCATGTCAATCCTGACGCCACCCAAGGGGTTGCTGCTGCTGGTCTTCCACTTTCAGACTACGTGATCGTGGACCATCAAAGATACGCTTGCGGAGGTAACTCGAAAGGTTATGAATGATGCGGAGGATGCCGGACGCGGAACCAGTTGTTTGGTCTTGCGTCTCAGCGGATGAGCCGCTGCACGACCTGCGTCATGTCGCTCGCCAGTGTCTGGTAGCCGTAATCGGTCAGGTGAATGCCGTCCGAGATGTAGACGTTGCCGTTGTTGAGTGAGTCAAGCGGTCCCAGCACCGGGTCGGCAGCCAGGTCTACCAGTCCATCCGACATTTCATGCCAACTGGCGACAATCATGGCGTTCAGGCTGCGCCGCGCCGCCTCCATTACCGGGGTGAATGACCGCCGCGGCATCACCGTGCACAGCACTAGGCGGAACCCTGCGCCGCGCGCCGCTGCAGCATAACGCCGTAGCAGCTCCATAATTTGCCCCGCGTTTTCTCCGTTCTGCAGGTCGTTGGTGCCTACCAGAACAGACAGGATGTTGTTGCGTGCGTGCGGGTTGTACAACTTGGAGGTGAACGGGCCGAAGCGTGCCACCAGACCCTCCGGCCCGGACAGCGTCTTGCCCGCCCAGGCAGCGTCGTAGAAGACGAAGCCGGAAGGCAGAAGCCGCTCCATGTCGCGTTGGTAGCTCTGCAGGTAGAGGCTGGCGATGCCTTGCGAGATCGAGTCTCCGTCCACGACGTAGGTGTCCTGCTGTTGCTGCGGGACGCCGAACGTTTCGCCAAGGGATTGCAGGCCGAAAAAGCGGTCCGCCGGCGTGAATGGCCGGGCGTACAGGATAAGCGAAGAGAGCTCCATCATTCCGTATTGGTCGAAGGCGACAGTGCGCCCGATGTAGCCACCAGAATGCGTCCCACCCGGAAGCCTGCCGACTTCCGACAGGCGGTTTCGGTAATTCATCACGATGCTGCCGGCTGCGGCGGACACCAGCCCGATCGACGACGTCAGCGCCGCATGGCCCGGCATTTCGCCCAGGTGCGTGGCCTCGCCGAGATAGAAGTCACCGCGTGTGTCCCAGTAGCCGAAACCGTAAGGATTGCGGTCGGTCCCGATCTCCACCAGTGGCGAGATCATGGAGGCGTTATGAAAGCGGCCGGTCCAGAGCAGCCCCATGCTGGCGCTGTTGATCGAAATCCCAGAGGGCAGTACCAGCCAGCGCGGTGGCGCGCCGCTGGTCTTCTCGAAGTCCCAGATCACCGAGACGGCGTTGCCCACGCGGTGCGACAGCCGCACCACCGGCCGTGCGTTCGCCTGCTCCTGCGTCGCGTCGTTGCCGTTGCCGCTTTGGTCATACCACCGCGCGACACGGCACTCGGTGTTGGCGCAGAAGCCGGCGAGTGCCGCCTCGTCCAGGCCACCGGCCGCCGTGAGGCCCACGTCCAGCCTGGCGCCGTCGCTGCCGCGCACCAGGCCCAGCGCCCGCCCAGCATAGCTCGCGCGCAGCCGGCGGGTGCCATAGGCGGCGACGGGCGCTTCGCCGCCTAGCTGGTCGATCGGCAGCGCTGCAGGCTCCTCGTAGAGCCACACGGCCCGGCCGTTGCCCTGCTCGCGCATGGCCCAACTCTGGCCGGCGCCATCCAGCCAGTGTTGGTCCTGCTCGTAGGGGGGGCGTGCATCCGCCGGACCGGGGCGCCGCTGTGTCACGGGGTATGCCGGCGGCAGGTCCGGCAGCATAGGCTTGGGTGCAGCCAAAGTCGTATGGATGGCCACCGGGGCGGCGGCCCGTGTGGCCGGCCAGGGGAATAGCGTCAGGGCCGCCGCAAGGAGCAGCAGTCCGGCAATGCGGGACAGGGCGCGGCGCAGGGAGGATGTCAGGCGAGCCTCACGGCAGGGCGGGCGGCCTTGTGGCCATGCAGGGTGCGCGCAAGGCGCTGCATCGGCACCTCCACCCCATGATGGAAGACAAGCGCGAGCCCCACGCAACCCATGCCAAGCAGAAGGAGGCAGGTCAGCCGGACTGCCAAGCCGGTCCCGGCAACCAGCGGCCCATATGCCCATAACGCCAGATGCAGCGGAACGTAGTGCACGAGGTAAAACGAGAAGGAAATGCGCCCCAGGAACAACGCCGGGCGGGAGCACAGGAAGCTGTCAACCGGACCGCGCTTATAGGACAGGCCCCAGATCAGCCCGGCCAGCCCGAAGGTCGTCAGCGCTGCCAGGCCTGGGAGCGCCAGCATCAACGCCACCTCGGCCAAAGCGGCAAGGGTGACGGCGCCGGCCAAGCGCCCGGCCCGCGGCAACAACGCCCGCGCCCGCGCCAGAGCAATACCAGCCGCAAAGCAGAACGCCATCCGTACCAGGCCGAATGTGCCCGTCGGGTTGTCCGCCGCGTGATGGAACCGGACCAGCAGCAGCAGCAGGACGACCAGGCTACCCGCCGCCATGCCCAGGGCGAGCGCACCCGAGCGGCATCGTGATGCTGCCCAGGCGAGCAGCGGAAATGCCGCATAGCCGAACACCTCGGCGCTGAGGCTCCAGGACGGACCGTTCCACTCGCCGAGCTTGACCACCGTCCAGGTCTGGGCGAGCAGGAACGTCTGCATGAGGCCGCTCCCTGAGAACTCCCGCTGGTGCCAGGGTATAGGCACGCCGTGGTCGAAGCGCGACCACTCGACGAACCCCGGCAGCGCCAGTACCAACGGCACCAGCGCCAGCAGCACGGCCGCATTGAGCGGATACACCCGCAGTATCCTCTGGGCGTAGAACCGCATCACAAAGTGTCGCCGGAGCGAGCGGAATTCCTCGGAATGGGCGTGCATCAGGATGAAGCCCGACAGCACGAAGAACAGATCCACGCCACGGAAGCCTTCGGTCAGGACGATGCTGCGCCCGATGGCGGGTGCATCAAGGTAGCTGGCCAGCACGGGCTGTGCATGGGTACCGAACACCCACAATGCGGCTACGCCGCGAACGCCGGTGAGGCTTGGTATGGCGCCGCCGCTGCCGAGTGACCGCTTCGCGTCCTCCGCAGGTCTCATTGTGCTATGCTCACTTTGCTACGTGCCGAGCCCTAGCATCGTGCCGTTGAAAGCCGCAGTGTGCAGAAGGAGTATGATCTGGCT
>CAXTEW010000186.1:0-6041 GCA_964243175.1 uncultured Acidobacteriaceae bacterium | reverse complement strand
AATTCGAGAGCGGCCCGATGTTGCGGAAGGCGTCCCTGGCTCTGCAAAAAAAGAAGCCCTCTTCCGTTGGTTTGGAAGAGGGCCGTTTTACCTCGAGCGCAGATTAATCGTCGTCGTCAGTGGTGGCAGGCGCTTGCTTGTTGAAGGCGCTGGCGGGAAGAACTTTCTTCTCGCCGGGGTAAGGTACCGTGAAGTTGGTCGATTCGTACCAGTCGAGATGGTTGACGGTGCTTGGGTCCTCGGAATCGGGGATGTGCTGTTTGCCGGCGAAGACTTGTGCTTTCTTCTTCATCCAGCCAGCTCTCAGAGCCTTGACCGCAGGGGTTTCCGGTGGGGTGGGCTGCGCTGCGGCCGCCGGTGCTGCGACTGCAGGAGCCGGAGTCCCGATGGCACTGGGAGCGACCGCTGCCGTCGCGACTGGCGTGACCGGAGCCTTCAGGTTGGGGGCAGGAATCGGCTGTGCCGGTGTCTGCTTCACGCCCGTATTCAGGGGGATCTGGTTCGGCACGTGCGTCCAGGGTAGGAAATTACCCACGGGCGGATTGTCGACGAAAATAGTGGTCATCGGCGAGGCCGTCAAGTCGAACTGGTTCATGGGCTGTAGTCCAAGGATTTGTTCGATCGTGCGGGTGAAGTTGACCTGCGTGTAGAAGGTGCTATCCGCGGTGGCGCCGGCGCCGGTGCCATCCGGGTTCACCTGTTGCTGGACATATGGACTGATGATGTAGCCGGGGCTGCGGTGACCGTCAACGTGGTCGACGCCGTCCTGCGCATCATCTTCCTCGACAAAGATTGCCGAAGACGACCAGATAGGGCTGTGGCTGATGGCATCGACATAGCGGCCGAGGGCCAAGTCGTTATCGGCCTGCATGGCCTGCGCGGTCGGCGGGCCCCCGGTGTGGTCAGAGCTGATCCACATTAATTCAAGCTGGGGCACGGCGCCGCCTGCCACGTCCGTATTGAACGACTGCTGCCAGATATCGAAGCGGAACTGGTCAGGAATGCCAAGGTCAAATTGCGGGTAGTTCTGGACCGTGTTGTTGATCAGGTTCGGGAGCGGCGAGTGCGAGGCAACCGTGTTGACGTTATACAGCTGATTTTCCGCGCCGGACTCGTACGCCAGGGTGTCGTTGTAGAAGTCAATCCACTGCGGCTCATTGGTCGAGCCGGTGGGTGTCTTGAAAGTGTTGTATTCGATGTACTCACCGAAGTTCTTGAATGACACACCCTGCTTTACAGCCACGTCCCACAGGTGCCCAACCTTCTGATAGGCAATCGCATCGCCACCATTGGAAGGGTAGTCGCGGAGCCAGTCCGGTGACTGGATGTCATCGGAGTAAGGCGCCATTCCCTGGACAATCCAGTTATGCCCGTCGGCGGACTGCCGGCTCGGGTCATAAAAGTTGTCGAAGAGCGGGAAGCGCTGCACGAGCGCATGTGCGTTGGGCGTTACAGCGCCGTAGGTGGGATTGTCACCGAAGACAGCGAGAGAGGCCTGGCCATTGCCCGCGCTGACGTCGCCGAGGATCTGATCGTAGGTGCGATTTTCACGGATGATGACAAAGATGTGCTTGATCTTGGAGGGAGAGCCAATCTGTGCCGGGATAGCGACGGGTGCGGCGCTCGGAGAACCGCCGGAAGCCGAGGCAATATTCTGCGCCAGATCCCAGTGGTTGTTATAGAAGACCTGCTGCGTCGCTGCCCCAAGCGCACCGGGACTTGTCAGGGGAATAATGCTTGCCGTGCCAAGGTCCTGGTGCGTGTTGAAGCTGGTGACGCCATGCGAGGTTCCGTAGGAGTTTTCCGCCGTCTTGGTTGGAGGCGGTGCCACGGCGTAGCCTGTGGTGCCGATGCCCTTGTCGTTGGAAACAAGCAGCGCGTTGTCCGCGGAGTCGAGCGCGACGGAGCTGGGCGCATAGCCTACCGGGATGAGGCCCTGCACGGAGCCTCCGCTGTTGAGAGTGGCCACGGCAACCGCATTGGCGTTGTAGAGCGCGATATAGGCGATGCCGTTGGTTTGATCGACAGCGATCGAAACCGGCGCCGCGCCATAGGCTGATACGCCTGTCCCGGGGACACCGATGGGCAGCCCGAGGCTGAATGTTTCAACTACCTGGTTGGTCCCGGTATCGATTGAAGATATGGTGTCGTCGTACGTGTTTGCAACCAGGAGATACTTACCCCAGAAGGCCATGCCCGTCGGGTGCAGACCAACCGAGATGGTGGCAGTTACTGTGAAGGAAGCCAGGTCCACAACCGAGATGGTGCCGGTAGACGTTGAGCCGGTCGGATTGGCAGCGACGACCGGGGTGCCGTTCGAATACCCCTGGAAGTCGCTCGCCGTGGCGACGCGGCCGGCCTCGTTCGAAACGTAAGCGGTCTTGCCATCCGGCGAGATCACAACGCTGTTTGGCACGTTGCCGACACGCACTTCCGAACCTTCGACCGGCGTTGCCGCAGTAAGGTCGATCCTCGCCAACGTGTCGTTGTTATCGAGAACCGCATAAGCAGTTTTATTATCGGGCGAGACCGCGATGCCCAGGGGGTACGAAGTAGGTGTGCCATTCGCGACGGAATACGTCTGGCCGCACGGAATCTCCTCGCTGCCGGTGGTTCCCGGAGGGCTGTTGGGGAAGCAGGTGACAGTGGTCAGAACGCCTGCAGCGTTTACGTCGAGCGGAACGCTGACGTGCGCGTCATCCGAGAGCGTGCCCGTGGCACTGACGTTGGCAATGCCGATGAAGCCGCCGGTACCGGACGCGCCGTCCTGGCTAAACAGCAGGTGCTTGCCATCGGGCGTGTAGGTGATGCCGGTGTTGCTGCCGTCATGGTCCTTGCCAGCGGCCGGGGAATACGTCTGCAGGACGGCGCCGGTCTGCGTGTTGAAGATCGTCACAGCCTGGGGAGCGCCCATCTGCAGGACGGCGGCGGTGTGATTACCTGTCGGGTTGAGCGCGACGGCCTTGGCGCGGGTCGTGGTGCCGAGCAGCACCTGGGTGCCCGCGGGAGTGAGGATCTGGCCATTACTGGCAACCCACGGGATAGGCAGGTTTGCTGGATAACTCGGCCCATTTGCGGCGGTCTTGTTTTCGCCTACGGAGTAGGTCGGAAACTGAACCGACTGCGCGAGCCCCGTGGCGCTCAGCGCTGCCGCCGCGAGCGTGCCGGCGAGCGGTAGCAGGCGGCTGGCCGCCCCTTGGTTGCGAAGTGTAGCTTGAGACATTTTGCGGAACATTGATCGTCACCCCACGGTTAGTGCAACGTGAATTATGTTTGCCGACCGCTATGTGGAGAAGAGATATTCATCTTCGACCCATAGTCGTGGAAGGAGAAGCAGACAGAGGCGGCTGTGTGCCGTGTTGTGGGCGGAGCGACGAACCGTCGATCGCACGTGTACTGCTGAGGCCCAGGATGGGCGGAAAATGCCGTGGGAATGAAAGCCGAAACATAAGCCCACTCTCACGGGAGAAGTATGGCAGGCGATCCCTGACGGGCTTGTGACCGCTACATGACATTTCTGCAATGTTCAGGAGAGCTGGCGCCGGCGTACCCGGTAGCAGGCATGCGCAGCGTGACTCTGGTCCCGACCCCCGGCTCACTGACGATCTCGACATGCCCGCCGTGCAGCAGCATGATTCCTTGAACGATCGCGAGACCAAGGCCGGTGCCGCCCGACGCCTTTGATCGCGAAGAATCCACGCGAAAGAACCGATCAAACACGCGGGGTAGCGCCTCCGGTGGAATGCCGACGCCTGTGTCGGTTACGGCGACGAAAACTCGCGCCGCCTCGGCATGAGTTGTAATGGCTACCGTCCCGCCCTCGAGCGTGTGCGCCACAGCGTTTGAAACCAGATTCCCTACCGCGCGCTGTATGAGGGTGCGATCGAGCGCGGCGACTACCGGCTCACTTCCCGCGGAACTTGTCAGAGTGATCCCCGCCTCCACGGCAGAAGCGTCATAGTATTCGCGGACGCCCTCGACTAACTCGGAGACGTTGACTGGTTCCAGGCGTAAGTGGTTGAGCGGGCTCTCTGTGCGTGCCAGGAACAAGAGGTTGCCGATCAGGTCAGATAGACGAACGGCTTCTTCGAGTGATGACTCCAGGGCGTCGCGATACTCATCGATGGTTCGCGCACGCGCCAGTGCCACCTCGGCTTCGCCACGGATATTGTTTACCGGCGTGCGCAGATCGTGGGCTATGTCGGCCGAGAATCGGGAGATCCGTTCAAAGGAATCCTCCAGGCCATCGAGCATGTTGTTGAAGGTCAAGGCGAGACTCGCCAGCTCGTACGGGTAACCTTCTGCGACGATCCGTTCCCCGAGATGGCTTGATGTAATGCGGCGGGCGGTGGCGGCTATCTCCTCCACGGGGCGGATACCCTGGCGCGCGATTTTATAGCCGATCAGCGGAAAAAGCACCAACATGCCCGCCGACGTTACCCAGAACCACAGCCGGAAGCGTGCCAGCAGTTCCTCTTTCCGCGAAACGTCAACCGCGACCTGGATCGTGACGATGCGCTGAGCGGAATTGCCAAAGTTCGCGGTCGTGACGATGACGCGGAAGGATTGGCCGCTCTTGCCTTTCATGGGAAAGGCGAGTCCTTTTTTCGCGGCAGACAGCCTCCCAACCTGCGGCAGATCCAGCTCCGTTGCCATTCCTGGAGTCATGAGCATTGGCTTGCCGCGCTGGTCGAGCAGGCAGATAAAGAACTGCTCGTACCGCCTGGCAGCAGACTCGAGCACCACTTCCTCGTGGAGTCCGTCGTCGTCATCAGGACGCTCGCGCAGCATGCTGCGCACGACGTTCACCTTGTCTTTGAGGAACAGCTCTGTGCTCTTGTTCAGCTCTGAAACCAGCATGAGGTAGAGGCTGAAGGTAGCCAGGAAGACCAGGAGCAGTCCGGCAGAAGCATAGGCTGCGGTGAGCCGGAAGGCGAGCGTCCGGGTGATGCGCGCGATGCTCACTGGCGAGTTACTCGGCTTCCAGAACATATCCGGAACCACGAACGGTGCGGATCAATTTCAAAGCGAACGGATCATCCACCTTGCTGCGAAGTCTCCTGACGCTGACATCGACCACGTTGGTGTCGCTGTCGAAGTTCATGTCCCAAACGGCCTCGGCGATGACGGTTCGAGAGAGGACTTCTCCCGCGCGCCTGACGAGAAGTGAGAGCAGGAGAAACTCTTTGGCAGTCAGCTCAAGCCGCTGCCCTTTTCGGGTCGCGCGATGGCGTAGAAGATCGATCTCAAGGTCGGCCATGCGGACCACATCCTGAGAGCGCGGCTGATTGCGGCGGAGCCGGGAGCGGACCCGCGCCAGCAGCTCAGAGAAGGCGAATGGTTTGACAAGGTAATCGTCGGCACCGAGTTCAAAGCCTCGTACTCTTTCGTGAACAGCATCCAGCGCTGTCAGGAAGAGTACCTGCGTATTTTTTCCGGCCTGCCTCAGCCCTGTGAGTACCTGCCATCCGTCCAGGCCTGGAAGCATGATGTCGAGAATGATGAGATCGAAATCCAGGCTCCTGGCTAACTCGAGCCCGTCATAGCCGTCGCCGGCCACATCGACGACAAAGCCGGCTTCGCCGAGCCCCTTCTTGAGAAACTTGGCCGTCTTGGCTTCGTCCTCAATGACAAGAATTTTCATGACGAATCACCTGGCCTGACGCGACGCGTGTGGGTTCCAGCGGAGCCTTACAGAACCGCCCGGGCAACCGCGACACGACGCAATGCCCTGAAGATAGCCGAGGTATGTGAACGCGGGTGCGCGCCATTGTGAACAGGAGGTTAATGTAGCGCCGGTGGTGCCCTGATGGATGAATGGGGGCGGCGGGCCTGGCCTCCGGGCAGGACAGGGCAACGGTTTCGAGTGGTTCGACCGCACTGGAGACAGGACCGGTGCGGTGCTGAAGCTAGCTCGCATTCGCTAGTTGTGACCTGTCGCTCGGGGTCACGCCGAAATGAGATCAATCATTAACAATCCTGTCCGGAAACTGTAACAAACGCGCCGTAGAAAGATGGGTAGATTACAAGCCTGTAATGTC
>CAXTEW010000185.1:0-6050 GCA_964243175.1 uncultured Acidobacteriaceae bacterium | reverse complement strand
CGGCAGTGGCTAGTTCCGGGTCAAAACTGCTACCGGGAAATCAGCCAGCACCTCCGCGAGTCGCAGTGTACCGCTGGTTACCGCGACCGCCGCGCCCGTAAACGCGTTGACCCAGGTACCCGTCGCACCAGGCGGCAGCTTCGCCTCGATCGAACCCCAGTCCGCGGCAGCCGGGAACTGTGCCTCGCCACCAGTCAGCGTGTAAGTAAAGCGAGGCACGATCACCAGCACATCCTCGCCGCGCAGATAAGCGAACGCATGGTCGGGCTCACTTACTTCGAGCGGTGTATAACTCCCGTCGAGGAAGCTCTCCAGCCTGTCATTGCGAACGGCAAGCGTCTTCTGCATGGTGAACAGCTTGATGCGGCCATCCTCAAGGGTTCCAGTCGCGTCCTGGATGGCTGCAAGCGCCGGCTTTGCTGCCAGTGTCTCGAGTGCTTCGGCCCGGTACTTGTAGTCCACAGGACGGCGATTATCCGGGTCGACCAGGCTCAGGTCCCACATATCGGTTCCCTGGTAGAAGTCCGGAACGCCCGGCGATGTCGCTTTCAGCACCATCTGTGCCAGCGAATTAATTGCCCCATGCACCTTGACTGTTGCGAGCAGCTTCTCTAACTCGCCGACGAAGGGAGTTTGTGGAGCACCGTCGGTGGGTGTCAACAGCTTGTCAACAAACTGCTGCACGGCTTCGGTGTACTCGGGTCGCGGATTGATCCAGGACACGTTGACCTTACCCTCGCTTAGTGCCTTGGCCATGTACTCCTTGACGCGTGCGGCAAAGCCTTCCTGGTCGTTCCTGACCCATGGCCAGGCGCCCACGATCGTCTGGTAGATCAGGTACTCTTCATTTGCATCAGGAGCGGTCGCGCCATCGTCGAAGGTGGTCTTATACGCCGCGTTGGCTTCGGCCCAGTGCGCAACCTGCGCTGCCCAGGCATCGGGCATTTCGGATAGCACGTTCAAGCGGTTGCGTACATCCTCGCTCCGCTTGGTGTCATGGGTCGACGTGGTCAGCAGCGCATGCGGCGTGTACTTCAGCCGGTCGGCATTGGCCTTGTGCAGCGTCTCCGGCTTGAGGCCAAACGCATCCATCGCCGAGCCTACTTCGTTCGACGAGAGAAAGCGAAAGTACACGTAGAAGCTGGTATCTTCAACGCCCTTGGCCATCACCGGGCCGGTCAGCTGCTGAAACTTGAGCGCGAAGTAAAGCTGCGCCTCGTCATGCTCCGCGTCCCCTGCGCCGCGGCCTTCTAACAGCAACACGCGCTGCAGGTAGTCAAATGCCGACGCGTCAATGCTGGCATTGCGCCGCTTCGCCAGACGAATCGCGGTGCGGATGGTCTTCATGTCTTCTTCCGAATACTGCCCGCGCTCGTCGATATAGGTGCGGTAGATCGGGAAGCAGGCGATCGCTTCACGGATCACTGTTTCGAGCAGGTTGTCGGTCAGGTCGCGGACCCGGCGATCCTGCCGGGCCAGCTGCGACAGCAGGTTACCCAGCACATTTGTTTCGCTCGACAGCGAGTTCAACATGACGCTGCGCTTGGCCTCGTACACGATCTGCGATGGGTTGACGCGACCACCGATAAAGTCAGAGTAGATACGATCGAAGCGCTGCTTGTTCCGCGGCTGGATAAAGAACTGGTTGGCGAAATGTACAAAGTCATACCCGGATGTGCCCTGCACAGCCCAGGTTCGTGGCAGGGTCTCTCCAGGCTCGAGAATCTTCTCGACGACGCAGTAAAGCGGCAGCTTGGAGTCCGTCCAGTCGCGCCCCGCTGTCACCTCGGCAACACTTCGCTCCACCCCGCTGGCAGTGCCTTGCTTCTCGTCCATCAAGGGGCCGCCGCACTTCGCTGCGATGAAAAGCTGCTGCAGGTTGACCAGGTATTCGTGCGGGTTGAACATGCCATCGCAGTGATCGATGCGGAGACCAGTGACATCGCCATCCGCCAGCAGCTTGCGGATCAACATGTGCGTCTTGGCAAAGACCTCGGGATTTTCCTGGCGCAAGCCGACCAGGTCGTTTACGTCAAAGAAACGCCGGTAATTGATCTGTTCGCTCGATGTCCGCCAGAAGGCAAGCCGGTATGGCTGCACATCGAGCAGCGCATGCAGCCCGTCGAACGAAGAGGCATCGCCCTCCGTGCCATTGATCGCGTCTGCCGCCTTTTGCAGCACCGGCTGCAGCGCAGGGTCGCGCAGGGCTTGTTCCAGCCGCGGCTTCAGGACCTTCAACCGCTCGCGACGCCGCTCTACCAGCTCTTTGTCTGTGCTCTCATGCAGGGGCAGTTGCGACAACTCGTCCAGTAACTCGCGGAACTCTGCGGGAACGCCAAACTCCGCATCGCGTGCTTGCGGAAATACCATCGGCAGGGTGCGCGGCGCAATGGGCTGCAGGTGGTCAAAGTAAGCGATCAGCGCACGGCCATCGTCAAACTTCACCTGCAGCTGTTTCGCTTCCAGTGCTTCACCATACTGGCAGCCCAGGATCGGCAGCAGCAGCTTGTTCTGCATGTCCGGCTTGAGCGGATTCCAGTCGATATCGAAGTAGCCGGAGTACTCCGAAGCGCGGCCGTTTTCGAGCACATCCTGCCACCAGAGCGATTGGTTGCCGACTCCCATGTGGTTCGGGACTGTGTCGAGCAGCAGCCCCATGCCCTGCTCGCGCAGTGCGGCGGCCAGGGGAGCAAACTTCGCTTCTCCGCCCAGCTCCGGGTTCAGGCAGTCGTGCCGCGCCACATCGTAGCCGTGCATGGAATGGGGCCGCGCTTCAAAGATCGGCGACAGGTACGCATCGCCGATGCCAAGCGATTTGAGATAAGGCAGGATCTGCTGCGCATCCGCAAACGTGAACTTCTCGTGCATTTGCAGGCGGTATGTTGAGGCCGGCGTGCGTGCTTCAGTACCTAGCGTTTTCTGTATGCAATCGGTCGTCATGGGTAGTTCTGGTCCTTTGTGCGCGTGAGCGCAGAAACAGGTCTTTGCCGGTGGTGTGCCGCGGCCTGGTGGCTGCATGGCGTGGTTTGAAAGCTAGCTTCCCCGGGGACGGCGCTCTCTCGTTTCTGTTGGATGCATCCGGGTCCTCTTCTTCCGCAAAGCGCTGCGCATCTATACTGGGACTGCGAGCTGCGCCTGCAGACATAAAGGAGTCCCATGCCACTTTCCGGCGAAGCCATTCGCTTGATGAACTACGTTGATGATGTTGCCACCACCCTTCGCCGCATCATGGCTCTCTCGATCAGCCTTACCCCGGAAGAACGCACCCGCGTCAGCCAGTACCTGACCAACTCGAAGCCGAGCGTGCAGGATGTTGTCGACAAGCTGGCTGTCGAAAAGGTCGCTGAGTAGCTTGCCGCTCCGGCCGCCGGTCGTCACGCAGCCGGCCCCTTCGCAGGCCGCGTCCGCACCATCAGGCGCGGCTTCTGCATATCAGGTCGATGCCGCCCGGCAGGCAGTGTGGTCGCCGATCCACAAGGTCGCCATCATCGGGGCAGGGTCTGGCGGCCCGATCGCTGGCGCCGCGCTGGCTCTGCTGTGTCTGCGCGCCGGGTTTGCGACCACGCTCGAAGATGTACTCCCGGGCAATCTACGGCGGGCTGCCGAGCAGTTGGACCATGTAGCCCCGGGGCTGCAGCCACGGTATGCGGCGAGTATCGAGGATGCGGTGCGGGACGCTGACCTGGTCCTGGACGCGGTGCCCGACGAGCTCGAGTCCAAGCTCGAAATCCTGAGCCTGCTTGACCGGATGGCGCCGCCGGCTGCCTTGTTTGCCACGCCTACCGAGACGCTCAGCATCGCTGACCTGGCCTCGTGTACCTACCGGCCGGGGCAGTGTTTCGGGCTGCGGTTCGAGGCGCTGCCGCCGGCTCCGTTGCGCGTCGTGCTCCGCCACCCACCGGGCAGTAGCCGAGCGGAAATCGAGCGCATGCTCGCGTTTCTCGCGGCACTTGGTGGTGAGGTGGAGTTGGCCGAAGACACGCGCGCTCTGCCTTGATGGTTTGCGGTGAGGCAAGGCAACCGCAGGTCCTTCGACTCCGCTGCGCTCCGCTCAGGATGACCCGGTGTTTTGGTGCTGGCTCCGCGTTCGCCGGGCGCGGCCAAACACAAGCGATGATCAGGAGCGTCCGCGGGACGCGCAGAAAAAGTGTCATCCTGAGCGCAGCCGAAGGATCTGCTTTCCTTCGTAGGAAAGCGAAACGCGGCGAAAAGCAGGTCCTTCGACTCCGCTGCGCTCCAGTCTTCGCTGCGCTCCACTCTGATGACCCGGTGTCTTGGTGCTGGCTCCCGCGCTCGCCGGGCGCGCCAAACGCAGCAATGATCCAAAGTGTGCCGCAGGAGCTCATAGAAAAGAAAAACAGGGTCATCCTGAGCGCAGCCGAAGGACCTGCGGTTGACCCTGTCTTCCGTCTTGACCCCGCACCTCGTACTTACTGTTGCACGCAACCTGATCAGGGCAGGCGCTACTCCGCATCGGGACGCTTGTACGCTGTCTTCAGATACAGCCGCGCCTCGTTCAGCGCTCCCTGCGTGTTGTCGTTGGTCTGCACAGCCAACCTGTATTCATTGACCGCGCGGTCCCGCTGCCCGGTCAGGTCAAAGATCTTTCCCAGCGCGATATGACTCCAGACCTGCGTCCAGCCAGGCTCGCCGTCCCCACGGAGCGCGTCGCGATACGAGTTCGCAGCGGACTGGTAATTATGCTGCGTAAACAGCAGCTCGGCAATGCGGTAGTTGGCGAGCGAGCTCGACGTATTCGCCGCCAGGGCCTTCTGGTACTCGACCAGCGCTGCGCCCAGGTCGTTCTCCGCTACCAACTGCTGGCCGCGCAGGATGGCGATCCTGACCTGCATATCGGGCGAGTTCTTCAGGATCCAGTTGTCCGGATCGATCTGGATGTGACGCGGCGCGCCAAACGTATCGACCACAAACTGCGAGCTGGTCCCTTCCACATCCACGCGCTTGTTTTCGGTCTTGCCCTCGGTCTCGACGCGCAGATCGATTGGCATATTGAACAGATCCAGATCTTGCGTGACGGAGCCGATCGTCCGGAAGCCTTTGTCGTTCCCCAGCCGGTAGACCGCGTACTTGTTCACAAATTGGGGCGCGCCGGTGCCATCGAGCCACTCGGAAAAGAAGGCGGTCAGCTGCTGCTGCGACTGCGCTTCTGACAGCCTTTCGAACTGCGGCGTGGTCACACCCTTGTCGGCGTACTGGGTCATGGCAGTGCGCACAATCTTCAGGAAGCTGTCATCGCCAACTTCCCAGCGGAGCATGTGGAAAACCATGGCGCCCTTTTCCAGCGTCATGGACTGGAATTCGGGGGAAAAGACAGGCAGTCGACCAGCGGTGGCCAGCGGCGTCGTGTCATAGGCCAGCGCGCCGGCCGAGACATCCAGAACCGCGCTCTGCAGCGCGGGCTTCCCGTACAGGTCCTCCAGGAAAAGCAGCTCGCTGTACCGAGCCATGCCGTTGGTGATCCAGGTGTCGTTGAGGGTGGCCGGGCTGATCGCCGAACCCCACCATTGGTGCGCGATCGTATTCGCCAGCAGCCGGTAGTCGGACTTGTTGTTGAGCCGCGCACCGGCGATACCGGCAATCTCAGGCGACCAGGTCGCCGGCACGGTATCGTCCGGCAGCTCGACGACATTCAACCGGCTCGATTCGGCCACCCCAAAGGTGCTGGAGTAGAAGGCGAACTCGCGGTTCGCCGTGTCGGCGTACGCAGCGGCAGAAGCCTTGTGGGCGTCGGTCGTATAAACGCGGATATACGGCGAGCCGGCCTCACTGACCGGCGGCAGGAACTTGCCGACGATGAGCGTGCCGGGAAACCCTGGCTTGGTCCAGGAGAAGTCGAACTCCTGCCCGCCGGGGAGCGCGAGCGCGGCATTGCTGGGTGCCTGCGGCTTGGGCGCTGCTGTCTTTGCTGCTGCGGCAGCCTTCGCCCTGGCCGCGGCGGAGGTGGTGCGGGCGGTGTGCGACGGGGTCGCGCTTGCCTTGCCGGTGGTTCCTGTTGAGCTTGTGGCCGCAGTCTTCCTGGCAGGCGCTGG
>CAXTEW010000184.1:0-6068 GCA_964243175.1 uncultured Acidobacteriaceae bacterium | reverse complement strand
ACGGTCGGGCTCACGCGCGGAATGGCGCGGATAGAGGCCAGCGGATTTCATGGCAGGGAGCCAGATGAGCACCGCTGGAACATCGACCAGGGCAAGGTTGATTCGTGGTCCACACGTCTGACGGTGCAGCCCGGACAGGACTGGAGCGGGCAATATTCCTACAGCAGAATTAGGAGCCCCGAAGCTCTCTTCCCTTCCGAGGACCAGGAGCGGATGACGGCTTCCGTCATGTACAACAAGCCGCTCACTCAGGGTAATTGGGCGAGCACGGTTCTTTGGGGGCGCACGCGGTCGCTCGGCGACTCAGCGAAAGAGAACAGCTACCTGCTCGAATCGACTCTCCGGTTCAAGACCCGCAACTATGCCTGGACAAGGATGGAGAATGCGGGACGCTCGAATGAGCTGCTCGATGGCGAGAGCCCGCTACCCGCCAACTTCCAGGAAGAGCCTCTCACGCATGTCCAGGCGTATACGTTCGGGTACGACCGGGATGTGGACCTGGTTCCGCATGTCGCTTCCGCGATAGGCGTCATGGTGACAGCGTACGGCGTCGGCAAGCCGTTGCAGCCTATCTACGGAACAGATCCAGCAGGCATCAACATCTTCATTCGGCTTAGGCCCTTTTCCAACAACCAGCGTTGATGCTGAGCGCTCCTCCAGCCGCAGCTGTAACTCGCCAGTGGCTGGCATTTACGAGAGCAGCGGCCGGTAGCCTGCCTCCGGTAGAAGGCGGCGCGGAGGCCGCGCGGAGCCGGCACTGTCACCACGGACTCCGTTGTACCCCAGATGCGTGCAGGGGATACGTGCTGAGGTCAGAGACGGGGCGCAACGGGCGCGCTCTACGCATTCCGCCCCAGCGCCGAATCTTGTTCTCGATGTGCTTGTGGAGATCGGGGGGACTTGCTGCGAGTTATGGCGGAGAGTGGGGGATTCGAACCCCCGATAGAGCTTTTGACCCTATAACGGTTTAGCAAACCGCCGCCTTCAGCCACTCGGCCAACTCTCCACACGGCGGCGAGCAGGGCGCTCGCGTACTCGGATTATAGCGTGAAGCGGCTGCTTTCCGTCGGCTTGCAGCGCTCGAAAGACGCACCCCGTGCATCACATCTTGGGAAAAGGCCTGTCGAAGGCCGTTCTTGGTTGGGCACACTCAAGTGGCTCAACAAAGGGGAGATACCAGATGTCTACATCTATAAACCAGACCGGCTCAGTGGTGATCGGCTACTTCGCCACCGGACATGCAGCCCACCGCGCCATCCATGCTCTTGTTGATGAGGGTTTTCTGCCCAGCGAGATCGGTGCGGCATTCCACGTGGGGGCCGATGGCGCGCCGCGTGCCAACCAGCAGGCATCCCGGCAGCCAAATGTCGGCGGCAGCCTGCGGGAAGAGCTTGGGACGACCCTGCCGGAAGGCCACGCCAGCTCCAGCACCACCTTTGGCGCCGCATCGGACACCACCGCGGTGCAGCCTGCGGCCCTTGGCGGCGGCGCCGGCACGCCCTTTGTGGGAGCCGGTCGCCCGGGCCCGATCACAGGCAGCAGCCTGGCCAACAGCGGCCTGCCCTCTGAGCTGAAGAGCACGCTGCCCCATGATGCCGAGCTGCCCAGCGGGGCCTCCTCGCAGCCACCCAACGCCTACGCAAACTACTCGCCTGAGCCTTCGCACACCCTGTACGCTCCCGACCACGATCACAAGGAGCTGGAGAACGATGGCTGGCTTGAGAAGCTGAAGCACCTCTTCGGCGCCGGGCATCCGGACAAGGAACGGGCCGCCGCATTCGAGAGTGCCGAGCAGTCGATCCCAAAAGCTCATGTCACGCAGGAGAGCCAGGATTTTGGCACCGGCGAAGGCCACCTGATGCTGCAGAGCAAGGGGCGCCGCTACTCGCAACCCGCCTTTGAGAGCTCCTTCTCCGGATACGGCGTCGAGCCGGGCCGCGCCCGTCACCTGTCGCACCAGATTGGCCAGGGCGGCGCGATCGTGACCGTGCATGCCACCACGCGCGCGATTGAAGCCGAACGCATCCTCGAGCTGCATGGCGGGGAGGTACGCTTCGCGGGCGGCGGCAGCAACGATGATTTCGCCTCCGATGGCCAGGTCGAAGTATTTGGCACCGTCGGCCGCGACTATCCCACGTTCGACTAACAAGCAGCAGTGTCCGGCGAGAAAGGTCTGCCTATCCGGCAGGCCTTTTTCTCGCTCCCTTCTCGCTCCGGCGAGTCTGCTATACCTCGTTTGCAGCCTGACGCCAGGGCCGCACTACAGGAACCTGCCGGAGGCCCGCGGTCCCCTTCCCCACTCGTCTCTTCCGTTCACCCGTCCAGGCTGCCCCCGGCAGGGGCCGCAGGCTGCGTGTGCTCTCGCTGCTGGCAGCCACCTACTTCATGGTCTCGGGCGGTCCCTACGGGATTGAAGACATCCTGGGCGGCGCCGGCTACCGTGGCGCCCTCCTGATCCTCATCCTGCTGCCGTTTGTGTGGTCTCTGCCGACTGCCCTGATGATTGGCGAACTGGCCGGCGCCCTGCCCGAAGAAGGTGGCTTCTACGTGTGGGTGCGGCGCGCCCTGGGCCCGTTTTGGGGCTACCAGGAGGCGTGGCTCTCACTCAGTGCCAGCGTCTTCGACATGGCCATCTACCCCACCCTGTTCACCCTGTATCTCGGCCGGCTGGCGCCCGCGCTGACCGCGGGCTGGCATCGGCTCGTCTGGCAGGTGCTGCTGATCGTGGGCTGCTGCGCCTTCAACCTGCTGGGCGCGCGTTCCGTGGGCCGTGGCTCCATCTGGCTCTTCGTTCTGCTGCTTTCCCCGTTTGCGCTGCTGATCGGCTTTGCTGTGGCGCACGGCCTGGCCCACCCCGCGCCAGCGGGCCTATGGTCGGCCGCGCCGGCCGGTGGTTCCAGCTTCAGCCTGGCCATGCTGGTCGCCCTGTGGAACTACATGGGCTGGGATAATGCCTCGACAGTCGCAGAGGAAGTCGAGGACCCGGCCTACGCCTACCCGCGCGCCATGCTGCTGGGCAGCAGCCTGGTGGCGCTGACGTACATCCTGCCACTAGCCGCGGTTGCGTTTGCCGGCCTGCCGCTTGTGGAGTTCACGACCGGCGCGTGGGCAGATGCCGCACGTGTGCTTGCCGGTCCGGGGCTGCTCGGCACTGGTCTTGCTTTCGCGATCGTCGCAGGAGGCATGCTGAGCGCTGTCGGCATGTTCAACGCGCTGACACTCTCCTACACACGGCTGCCCATGGTGCTGGCCGATGAAGGGCTGCTCCCGCCCTGGCTCCGCTCGCGGAACCGGCGCGGGGTTCCGCTGGCCGCGACAGTAGCCTGCGGCATAGCCTGGGCGCTGGCGCTGGGCTTCAACTACGAGCGCCTTATCTCGATTGACCTGGTCCTGTACGGCTCAAGCCTGGTGCTGGAGTTTGTCGCGCTCGTAGTGCTGCGCGTGCGCGAGCCCGGGCTGCGGCGCCCGTTCCGCATGGGCCCGCTGCCCGTCGCGGTGATGCTGTCCGCGCTGCCCGTGGCGCTGGTCGGCTACGCATTGTGGGCGACGCGTGCAGAGCGGCTGCTGCGCCTGCCTGCACCAGCCTTCGGGGCGTTGGTCGCCCTGGCCGGTGCGGCGGCATACGTGCTGTCGCGCAGCCGCTGGAAGCGCAGCGGGATCTGAACGGTCCCTCCGGCCACTGCCGGTTAGAGCTCGCCTACTTTCCCTTGTTCGCGCGGAAGCTTTCCGCTGCCTTCAGGACCCGATCCTTGGCGTGCTCTGCGTCATGCCAGCCATGTACTTCAACGCGCTTGCCTTCCAAGTCCTTGTAGATCGAGAAGAAGTGCGTGATCTCCCGCAGAATATGCGGGTAGATCTGCGTGTAGTCATTGACCTCGGCGTAGCGAGGGTTATTTTTGCCGACAGCCAGGATCTTTTCGTCGAGCACGCCCTGGTCCAGCATCTCGAGCACCCCGATCGGCCGCACCTGCGACAGGCACCCGCAGAACGTAGGCTCATCCACCATCACCAGCACGTCCAGGGGGTCGCCGTCTTCGCTCAGCGTTGAAGGGATAAAGCCATAATCGCCGGGGTAGTGGACCGGCGAGTACAGGTTGCGATCGAGCCTGAACACGTGGAGTTCCTTGTCGTACTCGTACTTGTTCACACCATCCGCGGGAATCTCGATAATTGCGTTCACAACGTTGGGGGCGTCTTCGCCGACCGGCAGCTCCAGATAATTAACCATGTTCTTCCTGTTCTCTTTGCAGTCTGAGGATCGCTTGCCATCATAGCCGCGCAGCATAAAAACAGGCTTCCCGCGGGTACACCGTTTATAATCGGGCACGATGAAGGCCCATGTCTACGTTGTGTCCAAGCAAACCGTGCTCGATCCCCAAGGCCAGGCGATCCAGAAGGCGCTGGCCAAGCTGGGCCACGGCGCTGTTACCGACGTGCGGCAGGGCAAGTACTTTACCCTCACGCTGAGTGACTCACTCGATCCGGCCGCTGCGCATGCCGAGGTGGAGCGGATCGCGTCCGAGGTCCTGACCAACCCGGTCATGGAAGAGTATTCATTCCACATCGCCGGCGCCTGACCGGCCAACCGCCCGGCTGCCTGCGCCTACAATAGCGCCATGTGCGGCATTGTTGGTTATGTAGGCTCGCAATCTGTGGTCCCTGTCATCGTGGAAGGTTTGCGCCGCCTGGAGTATCGCGGCTACGATTCGGCCGGTATTGCCGTGAGCTCGGCGGCGGCCGGGGAACTCTCCCTGCGGCGTGCCTCCGGCAAGCTTCGCAACCTCGAAGAAGCCATCCGGCAGCACCCCATCGAGGGGACCTACGGCATCGGGCACACCCGTTGGGCGACCCACGGCCGGCCAACAGAAGAAAACGCGCACCCGCATCGGGACTGCACCGGCCGCATCGTCGTCGTGCATAACGGGATCGTCGAAAACTATCTCCGGCTCAAGGCCGAGCTCCAGGCGCAGGGCCACACCTTTCTCACCGAGACGGATACCGAGGTCGTCGCGCACCTGGTCGAGCAGCAGCTTACCGACGGCGCGCCCACGTTGACCGAGGCAGTGCGCCTGAGCGCGAAACGGCTGGCCGGCGCCTTTGCCATCTCCGTCATTTCGGCCGATGAGCCGGACACGATCGTGGTGGCGCGCATGGGCCCACCCGCGGTGATCGGCGTGGGCCAGGACGGTGCCGGCCAGGGCGAGTATTACGTCGCGTCGGACGTCCCCGGCATCCTCCATCACACCCGCGAGTTCTACTTCCTTGCCGATGGCGACCTGGCCGTGCTGCGCCGAGATGGCGTCACCATCACCGACTTCGACGGCGCTCCCGTCAAGCGACAGATTACCCGCGTGCTGTGGGACCCGATCCAGGCAGAAAAGGGCGGCTACAAACACTTCATGCTCAAGGAAATTTTCGAGCAGCCACGCTCTGTCCGCGACACAACGCTGGGCCGTGTCTCGCTCGAGACAGGCCAGGTCTTCCTCGAGCAGATGCAGATCAGCAGGGACGAACTACGCCGCGCCACGCAGCTCAACATCGCAGCCTGCGGTACCAGCTGGCACGCCGCAACCGTCGGCAAGTTCATGATCGAGCGGCTGGCCCGGCTGCCGGTCGAGGTCGACTATGCCAGCGAGTACCGCTATCGCGACCCCATCCCGAACCCCCTGGCCATCGGCCTGCTCATCACCCAGTCAGGCGAGACAGCAGACACCCTCGCCGCCCAGCGCGAGATGATCGCCAAGGGCTCGAAAACGCTCGCGATCTGCAACGTGGTGGGTGCAGCCGTTGCGCGCGAGGCACAGGGCGTCATCTACACCCATGCCGGCCCCGAGATCGGCGTCGCCTCCACGAAGGCGTTCACCGCACAGCTGACCGCGCTGTTTGTGCTCGCGCTGCACCTGGCCCAGGTACGCGGGACGGTTTCTGACGCGGAAAGCAAGCGGCTGGTCGGCGAGCTGGCCCTGCTCCCGGGCAAGATCGAGGCCATCCTGCGCAGCACCGACGCACTCTGCGAGCAGCTGGCCAAGACCTACGCGCACGCGCGGGATTTTCTCTTTCTCGGCCGC
>CAXTEW010000183.1:0-6146 GCA_964243175.1 uncultured Acidobacteriaceae bacterium | reverse complement strand
TATGCGCAGCCGCGTCGACGCCGCCCGCGTGCACCGCTACGGGAGAGGTCGCGGTGACAGTAGTTGACCCGGTAACACTTGGCACCGCAGGGATCCTGGATGGACTGAGTTACGACGCGACGGGCACCGACAGTATCCGGCTGGCGCCGTGGACGAGTTCGCAGCTGAGTGGCTCTCTGCCCGAGGGAGTGCCGGTGCCGATGATGGTGCAGGTTGTGGCTGGTGACGGGAAAACGCCGGCCGCGAACGTGCAGGTGACCTACGCGGTAACAGTGGGCGCCGTGGCTCTGGGCAGCGCTCCAGGCGTGAGCTGCGCAAGTTTGTGTGTTGCTGTGACGAACCAGGATGGCTTGGCGGCGGTGCTGGTGACGCCGCTGAGCGCCCAGCCGAGCAGCGTGACTGCGGCGATCGGTGGTGGTGCGGAGTCGGCCAGTGCACAATTCAACGGGACCGCAGCGCCCCAGATTGCGGCGACAAACACGTTGTATGTCGCGGCAGGCGCGCCGGCTGTCAGCTGGATTGCGGTTGCCGTGGTGCAGAGCGGCGGAGCGCCGCTGCCTGGAGCAGCTGTGCAGTGGAGCGGCTACGGCGGGGCTGTGGTCGCGGTGCCGAACACAACGACAGATGGTGCAGGCCTGGCGTCGACCATGGTGACCACAGGGCGAATGCCCGTGGCTGGGACGACGGAAACGGTCTATGCCTGTGAAGGACCGTGTGGCGGGACGCCTTTCGCCCAGTTCACCATCCAGGCTGAGAGTGTCGCCGGGGCACGCCTGATCGCGGTCAGCGGTGCAGGACAGAGCCAGACAGCCAGTGGCGCGGCGGCCCCGGCGACACTGCTGGCGCCTGTGACGCTTGCGGTGGTGGACGGGAACGACCGCCCACTGGCCGGGGCGACCGTGAACTTTTATCAGCAGATGGACACCTGGCAGCCGCCCTGTGCTGGCAGTGGCCGGTGCGGGACGGCGCAGCAGTTGGGCCGGGTCGCAAGCACTGTCACTTCAGACCAGAACGGGCTGGTGGTGCTGACACCCATGAGCGGGGGAGGCGGTGCCGTGACCGTGCATGTGCTCGCGACGATAGGGCCGCAAAGTACGCTTTCCTTCGACTTGACGCAGCGGCCGTAGGTTGCATTGTTCAACACAGCGTAGGCAGGGGAATTGCAGGTCTTCGGCTTCGCTCAGGATAACCAAGCGGGAACGAGGAAGCGGTAGGGAGTCTCGGTCCCTGCTCAGCATGACTCGGCGCGGAAGCAACAACAGGGGCAACCGCAGGTCCTTCGGCTTCGCTCAGGATGACCCAGCAGCAGAGGGGCGACGTGGAGGCAGGGCGGTGGAGGACGAGACGCAGGGGCGGAGGCGGAGGCAGGCCGGAGGGGAAGACGCGGAGACGCGACGCGGAGGCAGGGCGGAGGGTGAGACGCGGACGCGAGCGCGGAGGCAAGGGCGGGGGCAGAGGCGAGAATGGAGGCGTAGGGCGGAGGCGAGAACGCCTGCGATGGTGGAGGCGAAGAGGCCGCGCGGGGTAGGGCTCCCCTTGCTTGCGCATGAGCAAAGCAGCAGCGGCGCGAAAATGCGCCTGAGGCGGCGCCCCTGCATCTTCCATAAGAGCCATGTGCTGAAAAGCGTATGGTCTGCAAGGACAACGCGGAGGGCTCGGATGGCTGCTGGTAAATCTACAGGCAAGGTTTTCAAGAACGCAGCGATCGAAGAAAAGCGGCGGCCACGTGTTTTAGTGCTGGGGGGCGGTTTTGCAGGTATGAATGCAGCGAAAGCGCTGCGGAAGCTGCCGGTAGACGTGACGCTGATCGACAAGAGCAATCACTATACCTTCCAGCCGCTGCTGTACCAGGTGGCCTTGGCACTGCTGTCGCCGGCTGACATCGCGACGCCGATCCGGACGGTGTTGCGTGGAGCGAGAAATGTCGATGTCCTGATGGAAGAGGTCGAATCGATCGACACCAGTGTTCGCCAGGTCAAGCTGAAGGGCGGCCCCCTGTTGCAGTATGACTACCTGATCGTTGCCACAGGGTCGACCAAGTCCTACTTCGGGCATGACGAGTGGGAGCAGTATGCGCCGGGGCTGAAGACAGTGGAGGATGCGACCGAGATCCGGCGGCGGGTGTTGCTGGCCTTTGAGCTGGCAGAGCGCCAGGCGGTCGAGACAGGTTCGCATCGGCCGCTGAATTTTGTAGTCATCGGTGGTGGGCCGACCGGGGTGGAACTGGCCGGCGCCGTGGCCGAAATCGCCAAGTATTTCATGGCGCAGGATTTCCGCCATATCGATCCCAAGAAGGCACGCATTCTGCTGATCGAGGGCGGCCCACGCATCCTGCCCAGTTACCCGGAAGACCTGACGGAGAAGGCGGTCAAGCAGCTGAACCACCTGGGGGTCCAGGTGCAGACGGGCGCGATGGTGGAAGAGATCGGGCCCGGGTATGTGAAGGTGAAAGAGCAGGACCAGCTGGACGCGGTGGTGACGCTGTGGGGTGCCGGTGTCGCATCGTCGCCCGTGGGTGCGATGCTGGGTGTCCCTCTGGATAAGAGAAAACGCGTTATTGTCGACAAGACTCTGAATGCCGACGGCATTGCCGAGGTTTTCGTGTGTGGAGATCTGGCGGTCTTTGTGCAGGAGGGCAAGGAGTTACCGGGTGTGGCACAGCCAGCGTTACAGATGGGCTCGCACGCGGCAAAGATGATCGGCCAGGACCTGCGCGGGCAGCCGCGGCAGGAGTTTCGCTATTTCGACAAGGGAGACATGGCAACAATCGGCCGCTACTCTGCGGTCGCGGATATCGTCTGGCCATTCAAGGCGCACTGGGGAGGTTTCCCGGCGTGGGTTACCTGGCTGCTGGTGCACCTGGTCTTCATCATCGACTTCCGGAGCCGGGTCCAGGTGTTGATCCAGTGGGCCTGGACGTACCTGTTTCTTTCGCGGGGCGCCCGCCTGATCACGGGCAGCCATGAGCTCGAAGGCTGGCAGGAAAACCAGGGCGTGCGCGATCCGCAGGTGAGCCGCGCCGCGGATACGCCGTCTCTGAAGACCGCAGGTACGCTTGGTAGCGCGTAGATTCGGCGGGTAGCTTCATGGTTATGAGGAACGCAAAGGGCAGCTCCCGGGGAGCTGCCCTTTGCGTTCACCTGCTCGTGTTGGCCGTGCTGCCGCGATCGACTGCGTCCCGACGTCTGTCTTTTCGCGTCGCGACCTCACTAAGGTGGGGAGTTACACGGACACGGTCTGCGCTGCAGGCACGTTCACTGCTGTCAGCCAGTTGAAGCGGTCGGGCACTGTGCCGTTCACGATGCCAAAGTACTCCTGCGCCAGTTGCCGGGTAATGGGGCCCTGCTTGCCGTTGCCGACCAGGATGCGATCGACGGAGCGCAGCGAGGTGACCTCGGCGGCGGTGCCGGTGAAGAAAGCTTCATCGGCGATGTAGAGCAGTTCGCGTGGCAGTGCCTGCTCAACGACGGGAATGCCGAAGTGCCGGGCCAGCGTGAGGATGGAGTCGCGCGTGATGCCGTTGAGTACGGAGTTTGCGAGTGGCGAGGTGTAGAGCGTGCCATTGCGAACGATGAAGAGGTTTTCTCCGGAACCTTCAGACAGATAGCCGTTGGTATCGAGCGCGATGCCTTCGGAGTAGCCGTTGATATCGGCTTCCATGCGGATGAGCTGCGAATTCATGTAATTGGCGCCGGCCTTGGCAAGCGATGGCATGGTGTTGGGAGCAAGCCGGTTCCAGGACGAGATACAAACGTCGGCGCCTTCTTCGTGGTTGGCGAAGTACTTGCCCCAGGGATAGTTCGCGATGTAGGTGTCGACGGGCGAGCCCTTGGGGTTTACGCCGATTTCGCCGTAGCCGCGCAGGACCACTGGGCGGATATAGCAGGGTGCGACCTTGTTTGCCTCGACCACGTCGACGACTGCCGAGCAGAGCTGGTCGAGCGAGTAGGGCACATCCATGCGGTAGATCTTGGCCGAGTCGCGCAGCCGCTGCATGTGCTCGGCGAGGCGAAAGATGGCCGCGCCTTCCGGCTGCGTGTAACAGCGGATGCCTTCAAATACCGAGGAGCCGTAGTGGACAACGTGGCTCATGACATGGATCTGCGCGCGATCCCAGGCGATCAACTCGCCGTTGCGCCAGATGTTAGCGGTGGGTTGAATGGGCATGAACGAGGCTCCTTGGCAGTTGACGTGCGGGCTGGTGGCTGGATGCGGGTGAAGGATCGATGCCCGGCAGGTACCGCTGATTATAGCCAGAGCTGATGAGGGGCGGGTTGGAGCGGTTGGTGCAGTTTGGGATCGAAGGACATGGCGCTGGAAGCGTGCGAGGGGTGGCCGCCAGAACGTGCCTGGGAGCCGGGGTTGGTGGTTGAATCATGGAGGCAAGCCGGGTTCCCATGTCTCTCTTTTGAGACGTGGGTTCGGGTGGACTCTCTTGGGTGGGGCTTACGGGAACGACGGAGCATGGCGCTGCGTGGGTCTAAATGCACGATTCGGAGGGCCCACGTCTCAGGGGCGAGACGTGGGGCACCCGGTTTGGATTTGCAAATGGGTTTGAGAATCTGTCTTCTCTTAGCTTCGTAGCCCGAGCCCTACCTCGGTTCGACCGAGCGCAGCTGACAGTCGCTCGCCCCCCGGACCTGAAGCGATCAGAGGAAAATCTACGCAACGGCTGGTGCCCACTTCTTATTTTTGAGACGGGGGTTGGATCCGTTTCGTCGGGCTCTTATGAAGGGCGATGAGCAGGACCCTCCCTGGTGGGTCATCCACGTCTCGGAAGCACCCACGTCTCAGAGGCGAGACGCGGGGCCACCGCTTCTGGTGTTGTTCTCGGCTTTCTTGGCTGCGATCAACGGGAAGATCAGCATCGTTGCTGATCCGGCAAACAAGTACACCCGCCACGAAGTGGCTGCGAGCTGCACAGGCGGTCTACCAAGTGGTGGCTCGTGCGCGCGACGTGGTGCGGTCCGGGTGGCCTCCACCCCTTTCCTGCTGCGCCGGGGAAGTCCGGGTCACGATCGGTATCTGTCGCAGCTTCACGTGGATGGGGTAAGGTGCAAGCATGTTCGGGCCGGCAACACGCGCAATCCAGGAGATACACGAGTCAAAGTACGTCGGCTTCTCAGTGCTGGCGCTGAGCTCGATTTTCTTTCTGGTCGATCCATTTGCTGCGATTGGCTCGTTTCTCGCGATCACCTCCGGTGTGGACGCGAAAAAGCGCAAGCGTATGGCGGGTAAGGCGTGCATTACCTGCTTCATTGTGCTGGCGTCGTTTGCGCTGGCCGGCCAGTTCATTTTCAAGATGTTCTCAATTACGCTGCCAGCCTTTGAGCTGGCCGGCGGTCTGATCCTGATGCTGATTGGCATCGACATGCTGGAAGCCAAGCGCTCGCCGACGCAGGAGAGCAGCTCGGATGCGGAAGAAGGCGCGCACAAGGAAGACGCCGGCATCGTGCCGCTGGGGATTCCCATGCTGGCCGGGCCGGGTGCAATCTCAAGCGTGATGGTGATGGTTGGGCAGGCGGCCAGCTACTGGCAGATGGCGGCGATCCTGGGCTCGATTGCCGTGACGGCGCTGGCCAGCTACGGGGTGCTGAGCGGGGCAGAGCGGCTGCAGAAGCTGCTCGGCGAGACCGGGATCCGGATCCTGGTGCGCATCATGGGGCTGTTGCTGGTGGCATTGGCCATGCAGTTCTTTGTGAACAGCCTTACCGTCCTGGGTGTGATTCCGCGGCAGTTGTAGGCCAACGAGGGTGAGTGGCCCGCATGGCAGGCGAGAATTTCTCAGGTGCGCTTCTGCAGTGATGGCGGGGGAGCAGTTTGAGAGCGAAGGGAAGGATTTTTTCGGGCACGCGCGGCTGTGACTGGGCAGGGGGCCGCGGGTAGTGAGCCCGAGAACAGGTGTCAGCAGGCACGCTAAGTGCAGGCAGGCAGGCGACCCGGCTGCTTTTCAACAGCTTCATGCGCTTTTCAACACTTGTCGCATGGTTTGTAACCGGGCTATTATCCAACTTGTCGACAGCACACATCGTCAGCCAAAACCAGGGGCGACCACGCGGAAGCGGATAGGGAACACAGCCCAAGGTGCACTGCTGCGGAACCGCTGTAGATACAGTTTGAAACCGCCAAGTTGCACAATGCCGAGC
>CAXTEW010000182.1:0-6152 GCA_964243175.1 uncultured Acidobacteriaceae bacterium | reverse complement strand
TAGGTGGAGATGAAAACGTCGTAGACTCCCCTCATGAACTTGACGGCCGCCTGCAACTGGGTGGGTTTCAAGCCGAGCGCAAACGCCAGCTCACGCGCCTGGTACGGCTGAAAGCCGACCGCCGGATCGATCACCACCTTGCGGATCGCGTCCGGGTCCTTCGCCGCCACTTCTTCAATCTCCATGCCGCCCGCCTGCGAGGCCATGAAGACCAGCCGCGACTGTGCGCGGTCCAGCACGATGCCGAGGTAGAGCTCGCGATCGATCGCCGCCGTTTCTTCGACCAGCAGGCGCTGCACCTTCTGTCCCGCGGGGCCGGTCTGGTGGGTCACCAGCTGCATGCCCAGGATCTGCGAGGCATACTGTTCGGCTTCCTCCAGGGTGCGCGCCACCTTCACGCCGCCGCCCTTGCCGCGGCCGCCGGCGTGGATCTGTGCCTTGATGACGACCCCGGTGGCGCCACCGATCATCAGTCGCTTGGCCACTTCCATGGCTTCTTCCAGCGTGTTCGCGACTTCGCCCTGGGGCACGGGCACACCATGCTCGCGCAGTATGTCTTTGGCTTGATACTCGTGAATTTTCATGGGTTTTGGAGGCCTTGCCGGATGTGCTCGTCGGACCGCTCCATAGTACAGGCGCGCTTTGCTGCTTGTCAGCGAACGGTGTGGGTCGCAGACTCTGGAAGTGAAGAAAGCTACAGCTGTCGCTCACGGCCTATGGCACGGCTGGTGTTCAGCTCAGGAGCCGCGCCTTCGTTCGGCAGCGCAGCTTCAAGCGCTTGCCGCAGCCTGCCGCGCCTGTTCCAGCGACAACGTCCCCCGCATCTTCTCGGCCAGCATCGCCAGCGCAGCGTCTCTGCCGCAGCCAAAGACAGCATCAACCGCATTGTTCTTGATGTAATACGCGAGAAAGCTGGTGTCGCCCAGCGAGCCATCCACCTGCAACTCGTCCCACTTGGCTGCATGCCCGACATAGCCGAAGCGCTTGCCGAAGTGTGCGGTCCAGAAGAACGGCACGCCTGCATAGCGTGGGGAGGCTGTGCCGGCGAGCCCGGCCATCATGCCGGCTGCAGCCACCCTTCCGTGCTGCTCGGCGAGCCGCCAATGCTCGATGCGGGTTCCGTTTACAGAAGCCGCATCCCCTGCTACCCAGAGCTTCTCGGCCGCCTTGAGCGTGTCGGTGACCGGTATGCCGCCGTCCTCCTCCCGCCCCAATCCATGGGCAAAGTCAGCGGCAACCTGGATGCCGATGGCAACGATGACCAGCATGGCTGGCATGGTTTCGCCGCTCTTCAAGGTGACGCCCTGCAGGGTGATCGCGGCTGCTTCGGTGCCGAGCTTCAGGGTGACCCCATTTGCCTGGTGAAGCGCAAGAATCGCCTGCGCCGGCGACTCCCCGAACTTCTCGCTGAAAGGCTGCGGAGAGCGGCACACCACGGTTGCCCGCAGCCCTCGTGTTGCCAGCGCGGAGGCGGCCTCAAACGCGATAAAGCTGTCGCCGATGAGCACGACCTGCTGGTCTTTCGGATCATCCCCGATCAGCGCGCTGATTGTTTCCACGTCGGCCACGTGGCGGATGACATGAACATGCGGTAGATCCTCACCCGGGATCCCCAGCTTGCGCGGAACACCACCCGGCGCCAGCAGTGCTGCGTCGAAGTGCAGGGTCTCGCCACTTTCCGTGCGCAGGGTGCCGGCGTCACCGTCCAGCTGCTTCACCTTCGCCACCAGCCGGTCTACCTGCAGTGCCGCTTGCTCCGCAGGGTTCCAGAGCGGCAGGGAACCGAGAGGCTTTTTGCCGGCCAGCGTCATCTTGCTCAGGTTTGTCCGATCCACCGGCTCGTCTGCCACTGGATCGATTACCGTGATGCGACCACCGAAGCCGCCCTGCCGCAGCGAACACACAGCAGCAGCGGCTGCCGCCCCGCCACCGATAGTGACCACATGCAGCCCCTCTCCCACCTTCGGGGTAGCGGTTGGAGCATCGTGGCTGGCAAAGGAGGGGCTGTTCCGCGGCTCCGGATCTACCAGAATGGCTTCGCCGCTCACCTGCACCGCGTAGCGCCGGAGTGAACGAAGCGGCGGCGGTTCCACCAGGAGACCTGTATCGAGGGCAAAGGTGCCCGTGTGCCAGGGGCAGATGAGGCGTCCATCGCACACCGCCCCCTGCTCGAGCGGCGCACCGGCGTGGGGGCATTTTGCTTCCAGCGCGTAGAGGTCTCCCTCGCTGGTATGTACCAGCAGGATCTCTGTTTCGCCCAGCTTGACTGCTTTCTTACTGCCCGCCGGCAGTTCACGTAATGCCAGTGCCTGTTCCAGTGCCATGTCACCCTCTGCCGCATGGGATGCCAGGTTGTGCACTGGACGGTCGGCTACCATACAGAGGTGCAGACAGAAGAATTTCGCGCGCTGGTAAGAGCGGTGGTCGAGGATGGGCGTTCGCTGGCTCGCGCGGAGGCACGCGCATTGCTGGCCATGCTTCTGACGGAAAACAGCACCGCAGCGGAAGCCATGCCGGATGCTGTGGCGTTGCCACTGGCCGGCATGCTTGCCGCCATGGCGCGACGTGGGGAGACAGCGGAAGAGTTGTGCGGGTTTGCCGAAGCGATGCGGGCCGCCGCAACCGAGATCCCTCTTTCCGCGGAAGAGCGTGCCAGCCTGGTCGATACCTGCGGCACGGGTGGCGATGGGCTGGACACCTTGAACGTTTCTACTGCAGCAGCGCTGGTGGCAGCCGGTGCGGGAGCCTGGATCGCCAAGCATGGCAACCGCGCGGTGACCTCGCGCTGCGGCTCCGCGGATGTACTGGAAGCACTGGGCGTGCCCATCCAGCTCTTGCCAGCGGATGCGGCAGAGTGTCTGCGCCGGACGCGCTTCATCTTTCTGTTGGCACAGGGCCTGCAGCCAGCCATGCGCCGGGTTGGGCCCGTGCGGCGCGCATTGCCGTTTCGGACAATCTTCAACCTGGCTGGTCCGCTGGCCAACCCGGCCGGCGCCGAGTCGCAGGTGATCGGGGTGTTCGCCGAGAACAGGATCGGCGTGCTCGCCGGGGCGCTGCGCCTGCTGGGTGTCCGTGAGGCCTGGGTGGTGCATGGGCGGGTACAGAAGGAAACCTACCTGGAGTATGAGGAGAACCTGCCCCCGGACTACCCGACGCGCCGCGGGTTGGATGAGCTGACCGTGACCGGTCCCAGCGTGTATGCACGGATCCGCGAAGGAGAGATCGACCGGTGTTTTCTGGAGCCGACGACCCTGGGCTTGCGCCGCTGTGCCGTGGAAGAAGTACGGGGCGGCGCCGACGCGCGGGCAAATGCGGCCATGATTGAGGCAATCCTGCGAGGTGGCGATCGTGGCGCCCGACGCGAAATCGTACTGCTGAATGCAGCAGCGGCTCTGGTGGTCGCAGGCAGAGCCACAACCCTCGCAGAGGGCCTCGCACAAGCCGGGGAAGCAGTGGACCGCGGCGATGCGGTCGCGGTACTGGACGGGCTGCGTGCGTTTCGCCCGGGCGGCGCACGGGCGTAGAACCGCCTGCGCGGCCAGTTCGCAGTTCATAGTCGCAGCGCGGATGCGAGGAGAAAATGGATGCGCGGAATCATCGGTAGCATGTGGCTTACCGGGTTGCTGGCTTTGTGTCCGCCCGGCCTACACGCGCAGCAGGTTCAGGTCAGCAGCACCAACCGGACCGTCGCGGTCACGACGTCCGCCGAGGCAGGGCGCCGCGCGGACACGGCCCTGGTGCATGTCGGCTACCAGCTTTACGGGCCTACCTCGCCCGGAGTCGCCGCACAGGCGGCAGCCGTTTCAAAAGCCGTCGTCGGCGCACTGGTCGGTGTGGGCGTCAGCCAGGACACGATTGAGAGTCAGCAGCAGGGAACCGCGGCAGCTCCTGACATGCGGAACAGCGCGCTGACACCGGCCGAACAGGAGCAGCGCCGGTTTGAAGCACAGCAGAGCTGGACTGTGCGCGTTGCCGCGGCAGACGCAGCCAGGACCCTGGCCGCTGCTGTCGCTGCCGGCGCGAACGAGAGTGGAGCGATCGACTGGTCGGTGGCCGATGAAGCGGCGCTGACCGCCGAAGCTGCCGGCAACGCCCTGCAGCATGCGCGGGCCATCGCCGACCAGATGGCGTCCGGGCTGGGCGCGAAGCTTGGACCGCTGGTCTACGCCAGCAACGAGGCGCAGCCCTTGCGAATCCTGCCCCGCATGGTGCGATCAATGGACATCCCTCCGCTTGCCTCGGCCCAGCAGGTTGAGCTCAGCCTGGGCGCGCCCATGGTGCGCGTGTCTGCCACCGTTTCGGCAGTTTTCGCTCTCCAGTAAGCGCGGTCGCTGTGGCGGGACGCTTGCGACCTCGCGGCCCCTCGCGCATCTACCCCTGTGTGGTACCGGCAGGTACAGAGGAGACGCACACAGCATGCCCCGATACGGTTACCGTGAGCTGGAGCCCACGCGTGAAGCCAAGGAAGTCTACGAGCGCTGGATCGAGTTTCTGGATCACGAGATAGGCAAGCACAAGAAAGCGGCGCTACGCGAAGAGCTGGTCCTCGACAACCTGCACCAGTTGCTGCTGGGCTCACCCAAGGGCGGGCGGCTCAACTTCAATCTCAATAGCGAGCTGCCCTTCAACGTGCTGCAGCTGTCGCTGGACCCGAAAAACGTCACGCTCGAAGCCGAGTACTACGGCGATGTTGACGAAGAGAAGTATGCGCTCATCAAGCCGCTCATCTACTTCTGGCAGATGTTCGACCGCTCTCCCATTTCGATCAACCATTGGCTTGGCTTTCGCTTCCGCGCCATGCTGGGCAAGCACATCTTCAAGCACATTGGCGAGAACGTAAAGATCTTCCACGGCGTCGAATTCTCGTTCGGCTACAACCTCACGATTGAGGACGATTGCGTGATCCACCGCTACGTCATCCTCGATGATCGCGGCGAGATCGTGATCAAGAAGGGGACGTCGATCTCGGACTTTGCGGCCATCTACTCGCACGCGCACGACCCGGTCGATGGCTCGATTGTCGAAAATCGCAAGACCGAGATTGGCCCGAACGCCCGGCTGACCTACCACACAGCCGTGATGGCAGGCGTCAGCGTCGGCGAGGATGCGACGATCGGCGCCATGGGTGTCGCGACCAAGCCGGTTGAAGACCACAGCATTGTCGGCGGTATTCCTGCGAAAGAGATCAAAAAGAAAGACCAGGCCAAGCGCTTTGAAGGCGCCGAGGACGGGGACAAGAAGGACTAAGACCGCCTGTGCGGCTTGCGGTCACTTCGTGACGCGTACTCGTTTGAACGGACACACACCACGAAGTGGTCGCAAGCCGCGCAGGCGGTCTTCGCTCGGCATGCTAGGCTCATTCTGGCCTGCTCATGTCTCAGCAAGATATCGTTCTCAAGATCTTCGAGTTTGTTCTTCTCCTGTTCTCGCTTTCCCTCCACGAGGCAGCACATGCCTGGACCGCTTCGCGCCTGGGCGACCAGACAGCGCGCATGCTGGGCCGTGTCACGCTCAATCCCGCCAAGCATATTGACCCGATCGGCACCGTGCTGCTGCCGCTGGCGATGCTGTTCCTGGGGCCGTATGGCGGGCGCTTCCTCATCGGCTGGGCTCGCCCCACTCCGGTCAATACGCGCAACTTCAAGAATTATGTACGCGGCGATGTGTTGACCACACTGGCCGGTCCGGTCAGCAATCTCTTCATTTCGCTGGTCTGCATGATCGTGCTGATCGCATTGGCAAAATCGACGCCGGCCGCTGCAGGGCTCGTCCACGGGCTGGTGTACGGCGGTTTTGATACCACGCTGATGGAGGCGTCCCCGGCGCTGTTCCCGGCCGTGCTGCTGCTGTACATGGCGCTGACGCTGAACCTGTTTTTGGCTTTCTTCAACCTGCTACCGTTGCCGCCGCTCGATGGCTCGCACCTGATCCGGCACCTGCTGCCGACCCGCATGCTGCAGGTGTATGACCGGCTAGGGATGATCAGCCTGCTGCTGATGTTTGTCTTTGGGGGCCGGCTGGTGAACCTGTTCGTCGGGCCGACGCTTGAGGTTGTGAACCAGATACTGCTGTCGGTGTAGCGAGCTCTGCTCAGCAGGGGGCGCAGGGGCGCAAGATGGAAGGCGAAAAGCAGATCCTTCGACTTCGCTCAG
>CAXTEW010000181.1:0-6175 GCA_964243175.1 uncultured Acidobacteriaceae bacterium | reverse complement strand
GCGATCGGCCACTAACTCCTCTACTGACGCACTTAGCCAGGAAAGCAGAAGCAGGCAACCTTTTGGACGATCCTCGCAAAAGGCTGGCGATGCATCGCTATACTAGGTGTTGCCGTGACCCGAGAGCGGCGATCGGGGGCAACTCCAACCTTATGCTTGAGTTTCTACCCACCACGGAGAGCAAGGTGAGCGAGGCCGGGTGTGCGGGCGATAGCCGGCTGCCGGCACTGTCTGGCAACCGCCTGCTGCTCGCAACGCTGCATGCTGTGGGCGACGGCGTAGTCTCGTGCGACTGCAGCGGCCAGGTGATCCTGATGAATGCCGCGGCAGAGCAGCTGACCGGGTGGACGCAAGGGGAAGCGCTGCACCGGGAGCTTTCTGAAGTACTGCCGCTGGTGGATGAAGTCACGCGCGCGCCTGTGCTCTCGCCGGTAGCGGAACTGCTTGCAGGCAGGCCGCAGCCAGGCCGCTACAACAATGCAGTACGCCGCAATGGAACGGAATACGCCGTGGACAGCACGGTGGCGCCGGTGCATGACGAGGATGGTTCGCTGCTGGGAGCAGTGCTGGTGTTTCGGGATGTTTCGCGCAGCCGGCGCGCCGAGTGGATCCTGGAGCTGCTGTCAGAAACCGGCCGGGTCCTGTCAGAGGCTTCGGAGAAAGACTCCGTTTTCGAAAAGATAGGCGCATTGGCGACGCGGCAGTTTGCAGACCTAGTGGTGTTTGATCTTTTGAACGAGGATGGCAGCGCGTTCCGGTTGGTGGCACCACCGCGCACTGCTTCGCAGCAGACAGTCGCCGCGGAGGCAATTGAGTTTGGGCTGGAGGCGCCCCGGCTGCGGGCAACGCTCGCGAGCATCGGCCCGGCTCCTTCGCTGTGGATGCCTGCGCTGGATGAGGAGTGGCTGGGAAAGCTCGTGGTGCAGGACCCGCAGCGAGCGGCGTTTTACCGGCGCGCCGGGTTGCACAGCATGATCTGCGTCCCGCTGCTGGCAGCGGGGCAGCCGCTTGGCCTGCTTACCTTTGGCCGCACCCTTCTGCGCGCCGCCTTTGATGAGAACGATCGGTTTGCGTCGGAGGACCTGGGGCGTCGCCTCGGGACGGCATTGCAGCACACGCGCTTGACGCAGACCCTGCAAACCGAGCGAACGCGACTTACAACCATCATCGAGAATACCCCCGTGGGGATTCTGGTTGCGGATCGCTCCGGCAGGATCGTGATGAGCAATGGCGCAGTCGAAAGAATCCTGCGCCACCCCGTGCTGCCCACTGAAAACATAGAGCAGTATGGCGAGTGGGTTGCCTACCATGCGGATGGGGGCCGGGTGCCGAGCCACGAATACCCGTTGCCGCGCGCGATCGTCACGAAGAAAGTAGTGTCGCCGGAGGAGTACCTTTACCAGCGCGAGGACGGCACCAGGAGCTGGGTGAGTTTAACGGCTGCGCCGATCCTAGACGACACCGAGACAGTTACCGGGGGCGTGGTCGCCATTCTTGACATAGAAGCACAGCGCACCGCCCAGGAAGCGTTGCGCGCCAGTGAAGAGCGTAGCCGGCAGATACTGACCAGCACCCGCGACTGCATCAAGGTGCTTGACCTGGAGGGCAACCTGTTGCTGATGAACGAGGAAGGGCAGCAGCGCCTCGGGATCACGGACTTCAGCAAGGTGCAGGGCAGCAGCTGGATCGAGTTCTGGATGAAAGACGCGACCGCGGCCAGGCAAGCCGTATCGCTGGCACTGGCTGGAGACACGGGCAGGTTCGAAGGCGAGTTCACTACCGCGCTGGGGGAATCCACCTGGTGGGATGTTACGGTGACCCCGATATACGACGCAGAGGGCAAGCTTTTCCGGCTGCTTGCCGTGTCCCGGGAAAGCACGGTGCGCAAACATACGGAGCTGGCGCTGCGGGAAAGTGAGGAGCGATTCCGGCGGCTTGTGGAGCAGTCCAGTGTCGGCATTGTGATTGGCAGCTCCGAGGGTGGGCTCTCGTATATGAACAGCACGCTGCTGCGCCTGCTCGGGTATGCGGAGACGGATATGGCCAAGGGAGAGCTGCACTGGCGCGACCTGGTGGAGCCCGGCAGCAACTTCTGGAGTGAGGACTCATTGCTGCAGCTGGAGCAGACCGGCATCTGCTCTCCGCAGGAGAAAGCGCTGCGCGGCAAGGATGGAAAGCTGGTGCCGCTGCTGCTAGGCGCTTCGGTTCTTGGAGCCCACGCGGAAGCGCTGGAGATCGCGGTCTTTCTGACCGATCTCACTGCGCAGAAAAAGACAGAGCGTGCCTTGCTCGAGAGTGAAAAGCTGGCCGCCGTAGGCAAGCTCGCTTCCTCGATCTCGCACGAGATTAATAATCCGCTGGAAGCTGTAACCAACCTGCTGTTCCTTGCGCGCAATGCAGAAGCGGTGCCCGCGGAGGTGGGCGACTACCTCGGCATGGCGGACAAAGAGTTGCAGCGTGTTTCGCAGATTGTGGCGCAAACGCTGCGGTTCCATCGACAGTCGACGCGCCCCCGAGCAGTGGACCCGGCTTCGCTCATCGACCAGGTACTGGCCCTGTATGCGGCTCGGCTGAATAACTACGGCATTACGCTTACCCTGCAATACTCGCCCGATGCACTGGTCACCTGCTACGAAGGGGAAGTGCGCCAGGTGTTGAACAACCTGGTAGGCAATGCGCTCGACGCGATGCGCCAGGGCGGACGCCTGACTGTACGGACACAGCTGGTGCGGCACTGGAAGACCGGCCTGGCCGGCGTACGTGTCACCATAGCCGACACTGGTACGGGCATGTCGCCCGAGGTACGCAAGCGGATTTACGAAGCATTCTTCACAACGAAGGAAATCCACGGTACGGGACTGGGCTTGTGGATATCGAGCCAGATTGTCACTAAACATGGAGGCAGCCTGTCAGTGCGATCGACAACGCAGGGGAGCCGGGGGGACGGACTGCATGGCACGGTTTTTACACTGTGGCTGCCCGGGCAGCTCCGGGTGCCGGCGGCTGGGATCTAAAGTACGCCGGTGCTTTTACCGATATAGTCGCGGCCAGGTCTGCCAGGTCAGGGTCGATTGCTGAGGATGGTCTTTCCGCCGGAGCTGGCAAGCACATACACCGGCCCATAGCTGCGGAGGTCTGCCACGCGGGCGGTGTTGCCGGTAAAAAGAAACACTCGGCGTGCTGGCGAACTCCACAGCAGGTGCAGGGATGCATTGGTTTCGAACACCTTTGCGGCATCCGGCCAATTGCTGCCGTACCAGGTTCCATTGACACGCCCATCCACCAGCAGCACTGGCTGCTGCGTATAGAAGTTGATGCTGGACGCTAACGTGTATTCGCCGTCGATCAGGATGGTGTCGCCAGGCTGGTGGACACGGTTGATGGCGATCGCGAGTGGCTGGGACCCCAGGGCAGGATAGAAGCGGGTAAGTCCCGCGTGGACGCACAGCAGCAGGGCGACCGCGGCGGCAGCCATGGTGAGGTTGGCAGCGAACAAGCGGCGCCTGCTGCGCAGGAGATAAGTGAGCGGGCCGGCGACCAGCATGGCCCCGCACACGCCCGCGAGCGGGCCGCGGAACAGGCCCATGGCGCGGCCGGTGAGATCGAAGATGTGTCCGAGCGACAGCGTGTACATGGCGGGGTTGGTACTAAGCAGCGCGGCGATGTCAGCACCTGGCGCCGGCGCCGGGGCCGCAAGGGCGTAATAGCCGGTGATTGCCGCGATCAAGAGCGACAGGGGCAGGATGGCCCAGCGAGTGGCCGCGAGTACCTGCCTGGCCGCTTGCCCATCCTGCGCATCTGCAGCGGAAAGAAGGCCGCCAATCAGCAGCGCGAGGGCGGGCAACGCGGGGAGCGAGTAATATTCCTGCCGCGCAGAGACGCAGAAAAAGGCATACACGATGCCCGCCCACAGCAGAAGCAGCAGGCTGGCGTGGCGGCCGTGTTTCGATCCGAGAGCGGTGTAACTCCTGTAAAGCGCAGCCGGAAGAAAGCCTGCCCAGGGCGCCAGCCACAGGACACCAAGGCAGAGAAAGACAGGCACAGAAAGCTGGCCGTAGTCATGAGGGATGCGCTTGCCTACGAAGCGCATGATGTGTTCATTGACGACATAGAACCAGAACCAGCCGCGCGCCTGGGGTACGCCAGCTACCGCGGGATTGCGCAGCGCGGCAAGTACATGCCAGGGTGCAGCGACCAGGAGAAAGACGACGGTGCTGGAAGGCAGGTAGAGCCTGCGGAGAAGAGATAGCTGGCGCGTGACCAGGAGAAAAGCAAATGCAAGAGCGAGGGGAAAGACGAGCCCGATGAAGCCCTTGCTTAAAACGTTGAGTGCAAGCACCACGGCAAACAGCCAGCAGACTGTTCTAAGTCGCGCGCGACGAGGCGCTTTCTCTCCAAGCAGATCCAGTGCTTTGAGAAACAGATGCGCACCAAGCGTCATCCACAAGGCAAGCAGGACATCGGGGATAAGAAACCTGGTGAAGAGATAGGGTCCGATGCAGGTCGCCGTGATGAGCCCGGCATACAGGCCACCGCGCTCGCCGTAGAGTCTGCGGCCCAGTGCATACACGGCAAGGAAAAGCGCAAGTGTGAGCAACGCGAGCGGGATCCTGGCGGCCCAGTCATGCACACCGAAGATACGCATCGAGGCAGCGGCCATCCAGTACATCAGGGGCGGCTTGTCGAAGAAGCGAATGCCGTCGACATAGGGGGTAACAAAGTCGTGGCGAACCAGCATTTCGCGCGCGCACTCGGTGTACACAGAGTCTACGTCGTCCAGCAAGCCGGGAGAGAAGATACCGCGAAGCTCGAGAACCACCCAGATGGCGATCAGTGCGAGTATGGAAAACAAAGATGAGTTCTGGAATGGGAGCGCGTGCAGCAGGGAGAAGAGAGCTACAGGCTTACGCGTCGTCGCGCGGTCAACAGTCAGCAAGCCGATGCAGTCCTCGTTTCTGGTGGTTCCAACTTGCTTCCCTATGATACGTGCTTCCCGGGCGAGGTGAGGGGAGCCGCGTGTCAAGCGTTGACGCGACGAAGCGGCTCAGTTACTGCGCCGTGAACTCCGGCTCCTCGATTGGATCTCAGCGAGTGCTGTTCTCAAGAGCCGCCCCGCGGCTTGGCCGGCGCCGAGTCGACGTGCAATCTCAAACCCTGAAGCTCACGTTGTGGTGTGCTGCGCGCTTCGGGGATGGAGGTCGCGCGATCATCCGGAGGGAAGACTCCACTTTCTGCACTCCGCAAACTCGCCCAGCTTTTTTCCGGTAGCAATCGAAGCTGATATCGGACAGATTCGGTCAGCCGGACCCATGTGTGGCCCAGCAGACGAGTCACGGAATCGTCGGTGCCGGGCATCACGTGTAAGCAACGGTCCGGGTGGGAGTGGAGTGCTTTCCTTGGACTGAGACTTCCCGCCAAGGCGTACTTCTGCGGGCAGGAAGTAAAGTAGATGGCCGTGAAAACCACATACTGCTTCCTGCCGATGCGTCGAGCTCTACGCGAGGGCTAGCGGAACCTTGCGAAGGACTCAGAGGAAGGGACCTCATTTAGATCGTCAAGAGAAAGTGGTGTGCGAAACGAACGCAGGCGGAGGAATGCGAAGGTTGAGGGCGCATGGAGTGATCGCGCCCACTCGGCTTTCCGGACACAATGGTCTACTGGGTCGCAATCGCAATCCAGCTATCCAGGCTGGTGTTGGGCGTTGCGGCGACGGTGGTGTCAGAGGGAATGGCAACATCTATCTTGACGAAATACGGTCGACGGTGCGACCCGTTGTAGTCCGTCGTCGAACCGGAGGCGAACGGATGATCGTTGGGATCGTAGCCGGCGAAGAACAGGTAGTAGTTGCCGCTCGAATCCAGAAGGATGGAGGGTACGCCGGGCGAGAGAACCTGCGTTTCATAGTCAGGATAGCCATCGATTTGATTCTGAAGCAGGTAGTAGCCTTCTAAGTGATCGCCCTGGTTAAAGAGTCCACTTGCATCCTGAAATTCGGCCTTCTGGTACTGTCCACCATTGGCTGGCAGGAAGGTGTCAGACCAGGCCAGGCCCGCCTTGTAGTTAGGCTCCTGGAAGTCGCCGGTTGAGTAAGCCATCACATATTTGCCGTTTACGATGGCGATGTTACCCGTTTCCACCAGCTTGAAGGTGGAGGTCTGGAAGTCGAAGAAGTTTT
>CAXTEW010000180.1:0-6238 GCA_964243175.1 uncultured Acidobacteriaceae bacterium | reverse complement strand
CCACATAGCCCCAGATCTCGTCCATCTCTAAACGGGTGCAGGTTAGGTCGCGCATCTTCTCATCCATCAACGCTGTGCAGCCCTGTCCGACCTTGACGCCCAGCCGCATGATCGTGTCCCGGTGTACCCCAGTGATCCGCTCAATGGAGCGGATGCTCGAACCCTCTGCAAGTGCCCCGATGACTGCGATCTTCTTGTCTGTGCTGAGTACGTTCGCCATGACCAGCCCTCCATGTACTTAATGTATTACGGAATATGAGGTTAGTCAAGCCCTTTTCTTTGCGCTAATGTTGCTCGTCTTTAGCAGCCTTCTCCTGCTTTCGGGTGGGTTAATGCGGAGAGTTAGAAGGCGGCGATGTTGGCGGCGGCGCTGGATGAACTATCGCTGCACCATTATGGTCAAAGGTAGTGCCATCCATAATGAAACAACGTGATGGATCACCGGCGTACATTCCGATGATGTTGTTCGTTATGCTGCCACCCTTGAAAGTGTCAAAACTCTTGCACTGACTGAGCCGGTCGGCCTGAGAGGGTAAATCCGGTGGTGTTTTGGTTGGGGTAGATTTCTCTGCTTCATGCTTATTCCCCTGTACTGGAGGACTGATAGTGCACGATTCCTCAGATGAGGCGGGTGTAGGACGTGACTTACCTGCTTTGCTGGAGTGGCTACGTTTGTTAGACGAGAGAGTCTTCGGGGAGGTTTCCCCGCTCCTAGGCGGCACTTGTTTGCCGTTGGTTTCTTTTGTCGGTGGCACATTACCCAGTACTGGAGATGGTGGAGAATTGTATACAGTGGGAGCATGCAGCTTGCGCTCCATCGCCATTATTCCTTCGATGGCCGCCCACGCGACAACTAGAAAAAAGATGAGACAACTCAAAGGGTAAACTCGAAGATGAACTAAGAACGGCTCATTTGCCACAGTGTGCCAAATCCACCACCCGAGTACTGATAACGCTAAGATCACCAAGCACACTACTACTCCGAATGGCAAAACGGAGCTATATCTGTTGAGGACTATATCGATCACAAAGTCCACAGCAATTGCGGCGTCCTTCCAAGATAAGAGGAACTTTGGGGAAGATTCTTGGACCATGCCCCCAATCCTCCCATCAGGGGTAGGCCCGAGTCTATGGCTTTCTGTGATACGGTTTCTGAGTGAGAAGCGGACTGTGCTTGTGGGTAATTCTTGTCGGCGCTGGAGCTGGAACTGCAATGCAGGTCAATCCACATGCACAAAAAGAACAGCACCCATCCCAGCACCATAATGCCGAACCCGATAGTGGTGAATTTCCCACTGCGCGAGAACCAAAACCGGCGATTGAACAAGATGGGCAGACAAGCAACTCCACATCCCCCAACGATAAGCACAGCGCTAATGACTACGCCAAGTGGGGGTTTTGGATTAGCGTGCCGGCCACTTTCGCCACGTTGGCCGTCGCTATTTCCAATGCTATCCAGGCCAGTGCTGCCAAAGTCACAGCGATGGTCTTGAGTGAAACCGAAAGGGCCAGGATCACTACAAGTCTTGGGGGCCTGCCAGCCCCAAACGGTACGGAACGCCCCGTGAAGGTACATTGCCACCTTAAGAACAGCGGCAAAACGACTGCCTTGGTCAAGGTCGCCACACAGGGGTACTCGCTTCTCCAGCCGGGTGAGATCCTGAATGGAACGCCAGCAAGCCGCAGTAGAGCAGAATGGAGCGGGGCTGGTCTCCGGATCGCCCCTGGTGAAAGTTTCGATTTGCCGATTGAAGTCAGTCCGGAAAGGGCACAGATTGTGATAGCTGGCAAGGCTGTGCTTTGGGTCGCTGGCCGTTTCATCTACAAAGACGTTTTCGGCCTGCGGCACGAAACGGCTTACACCTGCCGCTACATCCTTCGAAGCGCATCCGGCGACCCTGAGTATTTTGTGGTCGATGGACGCCCGGAAGACACCTACACCACCTAGCAAAATCAACAAAAACCAAATTAGGACACTACCGGCCTCCGGGCTACTTGGACGCAGCGCCGAGCCGACGCCTACAATTGCAAGGAACAAGCGCGGCGCAGGAGACGACAACAGCAACGATGGCTGACACGCAGACAGGTTTACAGACAAGTACGCTGGAACGCTGGGCCAAGACCGAACTCGCGCGTCATCCACAGCGGCCGGACCCGCTGTACTTCCTGGAGCAGATCTTCACTGACTTTTCGGAGATCCACGGGGACCGTGCGTTTCTTGACGACCCTGTCATTCGCTGTGGCATGGCCAGGTTCCGCGGCGAGCAGGTGCTCGCGATTGTGAACGTCAAGGGGCGCACCACCAAGGAAAAAGTAGCGCATCGTTTCGGCATGCCCGACCCCGAGGGCTACCGCAAGGCACTCCGCGTGATGAAGATCGCAGAGAAGTTTGGGCGGCCGATCGTTACGCTGATCGACCTGATGGGCGCCAACCCAGGCCTGGGCGCGGAAGAACGAGGTCAGGCCGAGGCGATCGCGAAAAACCTGCGGGAGATGTCGCGCCTGCGCGTGCCGACCATCGCGGTCATCACGGGCGAGGGCGGATCGGGCGGCGCGCTGGCGCTGGCGGTCGCGGATCGCGTGTTGATGCTCGAAAAGGCAGTGTATTCCGTGATCTCGCCCGAAGCCTGCGCCTCCATCATGTGGCGGGATGCCGGCAAGCGCGCACAGGCGGCCGAGGCCCTGCGGACCACTGCAAGCGACGCCCAAGCGCTGGGATGCCTGGATGACATCGTTCCGGAGCCTGCGGGCGGCGCTCACCTCGACCCGGAAGAAGCTGCCAGGCTGCTGGGCGACAAGCTTGCGGAGCATCTGCGGGCGCTGCAGGCGCTCAACACCGCGCAATTGCTGGAGCAGCGATACGCCAAATTCCGCAACATCGCCCAGTTCTATGCCGGTTAACCCGGAGAGCGGCGCTGGCAGCTGGGCGAGCCGATTGTACGGGCGCACGGCTGTTGCGGCCCTCAGTGTGCGGCCGGGCTCGCACAAACCAGGCCGTCTGCGGCGGCGCACGGCACTCGGTTGGTTCCTGCTGGCGGGTATCTATGCCATCTTCGCCGGCCAGTTCGCCAAGCTCGCTGCCACCGCGCTGGCCAGCGGGACCCTTTTCCGACTGCTGTACTACTTCTTCCTGCTGTTGCTGCTGCTGGCGGGCTTTGGCGGTATGGGCAAGGTCGGCCAGCGGCAGGTGCGTCCCCTGACAGCGATGGGGCTGGTTCGTCGCCCCGGCGCAGTGCGGGAATGGGCACTTGGCGCGACGCTGGGCTGGTCCGCCGTTGTTGCCTGTGTGCTGCCGATCGCGCTCTCCGGCGGCCTGCTGGTTACGGTCGCCAGCCGGACCCCGGCCATGCTCGGCACGCTCCTGGTCGACCTGGCCACACTGCTGCTGGCCGCACTCAGCTCCGAGGTCCTGTTCCGGGGGTACCTGTTTCAGCGCCTGATCGAGGTCAAGGGCCCGGGCACAGCGGCTGTGGTCATGACGGTACTGGCTGCGATGACCCGTGGCATCCTGCCGCACTCCAGCCCGGGCAGCTTTCTTGTGTCTTTTCTCTTCGGCATCGTTTTCGCGATCGCTTACCTGCGGACACGCGCCCTCTGGGTTGGGTGGGGAGTGCACTTTGCAGTCTTCGCCACCACCACTGTTCTCTTTGGGCTTCCAGTTGGCAGCTTCACTGATTTCTCTCCGGTGATCGCGAGCTATACCAGCGGGCCTACCTGGCTCACCGGGGGTGGCTATGGACCGGAAGGCTCGGCCCTCGCGCTGCTTGTTCTGCTGGTGCTGCTGTTCGTACTGTTTCGCGTTACCCGGGAGCTGCACCACCGGTGGGCGCTGCCGGAGATTGTTGGCGCCGGCATCCCGGTAGACATTGATGCCCTCTCCAGGCGCCAGCATGAGGAGGGGATGGGGCCGGTCGCTCCTGCCCCTGCCGGGAAGGCGCTGGTACAGATCGCTCCTGTCGCTCCACCGCCGCCCGTGCCCCCGGAGCTCTGAAGCGAGGCCGAGGTAGCCAGCAGCAATCGTGACGAGAAGCAGAGCGTCTTCGGTGTCGATCCGCAGAATTTACCAGCGCGCGCGCCATCCAGCAGGCACCCGCCCCGAGACTTGGTACCCGGTGAAGTATGTCCGCTTGCACAGCGCGCGGAAGCAGTGCATGCTGGATTCGTCGAAACTCCTTGCAAGGAGGGCGTTGTGCTCCCCACACTACGCAGCCTGTGTTTTTCCTTCCCGGCAGCAGCCCTGCTGTTGTGGGTGCCGTGTCACGCGCAGGTCATGACCGTCGGCACCGAGCAGATCGAGGGCCGGTTCCTCAAATTTGAGCCAACCCATGTCGAGCTGCCGAAAATGCACGCGGGGCCCTTTACCCAGGAGAATCTGCAACGAACGCTCGGGTCGGAACAGGGTTACGCCATGCGCCCGCTGCCGCTGGCCAGCAGGGGATTGCAGTTGGTAGCGAATGGCGCGATGAGCCCGTCCGGGTCAGACTACGTGGAGGAATTGAACAGCAAGGGGATCTCCTCTCGCCCCGGCGAACGGGTGACGATCACCAGGATCATCTTCAGGAAAGACCACCTGGTACTGGAGCTGAATGGCGGCCCCGACCTGCCGCACAAGTTTCTCCGTCATGTACAGATCGGCGCAGGCGGTGGCACCGTGCCCCTGGCGCAGGATCATGGCGAGCAAGCGACAGGATCACGGCTAACGCTGTTTTTTCCAGGAGGCGTGCCGAACGTGACCGGCGATGAGGTCAAGGCGCTGATCGCGCCAATCGTCAGCTTCGGCGAGAAGTCGCCCGAAGCAGCCTACGCGGAGACCCTGCCACCCTTTCTGCGGAACGCAATCCTGGAGCACCACGTGCTGGTCGGCATGGACGGGGACATGGTGCTGCATGCCGTGGGCGCGCCCGGCCAGAAGGTACGGGAGCAGGCCGAAGGCCGTCCCTTCGAAGAGTGGATCTACGGGACGCCACCCGAGAAGACCGAGTTCGTGCGTCTTCAGCATGACCGCGTGACGCGCGTGGAAGAAGCGTCGGTGGGTAAGAGCCCGATCGTACGTGCCAGCAACGAGGTGGGGAACTACTGGCAGACAGAGTCTGGCACCGGCAGGACGGAGCGGGTGGTGAAGCTGGGAGACCAGACGGACGCCGACCGTGCCGACCAGAACGCCCCGCCGGCCCACGCGCCGACCCTGCGCAAACCCGGGGAAACGCTTCCTTCGGACAAGGACACCAACCAGCCCTCGTCGCAGCCGGTCCAATTCCCGCCGGCATCGGCGCCTAAAGCTCCCAGCCAGTAGCCGGGCAGGTGGAACAAGGTCAGGGCCGGGGTCAAGGTCCAAACTCGGGCGAGCTGCGAGATGGTCCTTATCCCGGCTGCTGTGTCGACGCTTGCACGGGCAGGTCGTGTAAGCTGGAAGAGACGCGCGTGCGCCGCGTGCGGCAGGGCTCCCTCCTTGGTTGAGCATCGGCAGCCGGCGCAGCGCATACCATCTGTACTCTCGAGGAGCAGGAACCAGCATGGCAAAGATTGCAAAGACAGCAGACCGGAAAAAGGTCATGGACACAACCAAGAGCACCGATTGCCCCAAGTGCAGCAAGCCGACGCGGATCGTCAAGCGGGTCAAGGACCGGGAGCGCGGCGTGCCGGGCGGCGTGTATATTTCCTGCTCCGCATGCGAGTTCCACGAGAAGCTGTAACGGACGCTGGCGCTCGAGTAGGAGCATCCGAGAATGCAAAGAGCCCGGCTCACAGCCGGGCTTTCTGCTGCCCGCGCTTACGTTCCAAACCGATTGCGATCTTAGCCCACAAGGCAACTTCAGGAAGCCGCATGGCCTGGAGGTCGGGCCGCGTTCGTAAACGCAAGCGCGTTTCGTGGGACCTCCAGCCAACTGAAGGGGAGAGGGGGGCGCACTATCTTGACGAACAAGACTGGGCGGGAGTGTGAACATATTGCCAAGCCATCACGGAGCGCCCGATCGGCATAAAAGAGATCTGCTTTTCTTCTCCGTCGACCCGGACTGTGAAGACAGCCTGCCTGGTAGTGTCACCCCGTTCAAAGCTCCCCTCAACGAAGCATTGCTCATTGCGCAGGCCTGCCCGAAAGGCTGGACCATTCGGTTCTACTCCAGCCATGACATGCGTTTCCCGTGAACTCCTGTAATCCAGCCCCAGATCGAAACTCGGATACTCTCCATGGCTTGCGCGGTAGCAGTCTCCAAGGTTTGGAACCTGGTCGGGGGCA
>CAXTEW010000179.1:0-6245 GCA_964243175.1 uncultured Acidobacteriaceae bacterium | reverse complement strand
CTTCGAGGCGCTCCGGTGGCTGCGCGGCATCAACGACAACCCGGAGCGGCCCTCTCTGTCCGGGTGCACTGAGCCATGGCGACAGAGGATCCGAAGCGCCCACGCGGCTCGCCTGGCAACGCCTCTCTTTCTTGCTGAGATCGACTGCGACCGCTTCATCGTGGACAGCTTCAAGGCCGCGCGCCACGGCTGCATCGCGGAGGTCAATCGCCACCTTGCGGCGAGGATCGCAGACATTCGCCAGCAGCAGGGCTTCCCTGCGCGCCTGTCGCCAGCCCGCGAAGCGACAGCCGAGGGCCCCTCGCCCAGCTGATGCCGGCTTCCTCATCGTCTGTTCCTGCCACTGCTCTGCATGGCACAAGAGAGCTATCCCCGCGGAATCGCCCCGCCTCCCTTCCGCTATCACCTCCGCCTGCTGCGTAAGCGCACGCTACAGGGGCACGCCAGATATGTCGCGTAACTTCCCTGGATAGGTCACGCGGCGTTAATCAAAGAGAACAAGCCGCATCAGCGTGGCAGTAACAAATGGTACTTTCCACCTTTGTTGCATGGACCTGCGAGCTATTACCTCCGTGATCCATCTGCATCGCACGCTCACTTTTCGAGACCAGAAAAGCGAATCGTAGGTGCAGCGAGAAGGAGCTTCTCCTGCAGAAAACGCTGGATCTCTTACCGCAGACACTTACACGCGGAAGGTACCGTATATGCGCTTGCCCCATGGTTCGACACTGTTTCTCACAGCGCTTTGGCTTGCAGCTCCTGCGTCGCTGCTTGCACAGGCAAATGTTCTTACCTGGCACAACGACAATGCACGCACGGGGCAGAACCCTGGGGAAGTCATACTTACCCCGCAAAAGGTGACGAGCGCCAACTTCGGTCGCTTATTCAACGTCGCCCTGGATGGCAGCGTCGATGCGCAGCCGCTCTATGTGTCGGCCGTGTACCTGCCTGGCCAGGGAACACACAACGTTGTCTATGCGGCGACCGAGCATGACAGTGTGTACGCAATCGATGCGGATACGGGCAAGATCCTGTGGAAGACCACGCTCCTGCCTGCGGGAGAAACTCCGTCAGACAACAGAAACTGCGGTCAGGTTCCGTATGAAATTGGAGTGACCGCGACGCCGGTCGTCGATCTGGCCAAGGGCTTTCTGTATGTGGTCGCCATGAGCAAGGACGCGGCCGGCGCGTACCATCAGAGGGTCCATGGATTGTGGCTTACCAGCGGGGCGGAAGAGTATGGCTCGCCCTTTGCAGTGGCCGCCACCGCAGCTGGCACGGGGGACGGCAGCAGCAAGGGCGTAGTGACCTTCAACCCTGCCCAGTACAAGGATCGCCCGGGCCTGCTGCTCGTCGGCAATCAGCTGTATACCTCCTGGAGCTCGCACTGCGATGACCGCCCTTATAACGGCTGGATGATCTCCTACAGCACCAGCACCGGCGCGCAGACCGGCGTTTTTAACTTCGCGCCCAACGGCAGCGACGCAGCACCGTGGAACGCGGGCGCGGGCCCGGCGGCTGATTCCTCCGGCAATGTTTTCATCGCGGTAGGGAACGGGACTTTCGACACTGCGTTCAATGCCCAGGGTTTTCCTGCAAGCGGCGACTACGGCAATGCGGTGGTCAAGCTCGGAAATACCGGGAACGGCCTGAAAGCACTTGACTACTGGACCATGTATAACTCGAATGCCCTGTCTGCCAACGACGTCGACCTGGGTTCCGGTGGACTGATGCTTCTGCCTGCGCAGAAAAACAGCGCCGGCCAGTCGAAGAGCCTGGCGGTGGTGGCCGGTAAGGACTCCAACATGTACGTCCTTGACCAGTCCAACCTGGGTAAGTACGACGTGACCAATGACGGCACGCTGTATCAGCAGCTCAGTGGCGCGCTTTCGAATGGCGTATGGTCCAGCCCGGCATACTTTAACGGCCATGTCTACTATGGTTCGGTAAGCAGCGTACTGCGCTCCTTCGATGTCAACAACGCACTGCTGGCGAGCTCGCCGAGCTCGAGCACTCCGACGTCTTTCGGCTATCCGGGAGCGACGCCGAGCGTTTCTTCCGATGGCAGCACGAGCGGCATCGTGTGGGCGGTAGAGAGTAGCAGTCCCGCGGTGCTGCATGCCTATGACGCGACCAATCTTGCCACGGAACTTTACAACAGCGACCAGGCGGGGACGAGGGATCACTTCGGCAATGGCAATAAGTTCATGACCCCGACCATAGCCAATGGAAAGGTGTACATCGGTACGCCTAACAGCATTGCTGTCTTTGGTTACAGGGGATCAGCAACAGCGCCGCTTCCGGATGGCAACTACAACCTCACCAATAGTGCGAGCTCGTTGCTGCTCACTGACTACGCTGCCTCGCCAAGCAGCAGCACAGAGATCGTGCAGCTCACACAGTACAACGGCAACTACCAGACCTGGTTCCTGTCATGGCAGGGTAACGGCTACTACGTGATCCAGAACATGGCGACAGGGTATCTGCTATCAGCGCCCGAAGGCCGGGCCAGCAATGGAACCCCGGCGCGGCATCTCTCTGCCGTGCATGACGATACACAGCTCTGGTCGCTGGCCAGCACCGGCAGCGGCTACACCCTGGTGAACAAGAGCACCGGCCTGGTTCTCGGCGACCCGGGAGCGAACAAGAACCCTGCGGCGCTGCATTTGGAAACAGCCGCAAACACGGCAAACCAGGTGTGGTCTGTACAGGCCGCGCACTAGCGGCATCTGCACGCGACGGCGACCGAGACAAGCAGGCAGGCCCGATGCGTCGGCCTGCCTGCTTACCACTGGGTTTCCGGCAGCGGTGCTGCTACGTTTGTCCCATGGGCCTCCAAGCCGATACGGCCGCGCAGATAGGGACACTGCTGGACTTCTACCTTGGCTACCAGTCACTGATGGACTCTGGACATGCGCGAGGCTGGCCGAGCCTGCAGCGGCGCTTCGTCCTGCTCAGCGCTGTTCCTGGACGGTACGCCGCGTCTGCACAGGTAGCAGGCGCGGCGACCCTGCTTGTGCTCGAGGATCATCGGGAGGCGAAGGCGGCTGTGCGCGCCGGCTACTGTGATTTCCTGGTGACACAACTGAATGAGGCGCTTCGTATCCTGAAGAATGAACTACGCAGTGGCGCTGCTGTCAGTGTCTGTCTTACCGGCAGGGTGCCGGCCGTGCTCAGCGAGTGTGTCGAGCGGGGGGTCCAGCCTGATCTGATCGACAACGAGCAAGCCGAATTACTGCGGCGCGGTGCCCGTCAAATCGTCTGGAAGGCAGCACTGCCGCAGGATCAACTTGCGACTTTCTGGCATGCCGCGGGAGATGCACTAGGACGCCTGCAGGTTCTCGACGAGCTGGCACGCGAGGCCATGTCGCCCGGGGCGGGTGACCGGCTCCGCTGGTCCTTGCAGGCGCCTGCTGTGCTGGGGCGGTCGTGGCAGCGACACCGCATGCTGCCAATGCTTGAGGTGGAATACAACAACCTGCGCGAGAAGATAGCGGCCCGGCAGGAGAGCCTCCCCGGAATCGAGATGATGCGGGACGATACTGTCATCTTCCCAGGCGGGATGACGCCCTAATCCGCCACGGCGAAGATGGTGCTCCACAATTCCTTCAGTCCTGAGCCGGTCTTGGCCGAGCAAAGCAGCAGCGGCTCTTCTTCCGGGCTCGCGAGCTCCAGCCCGCTACGCAGCGCGGTGACTGCCTTGACGCGCCCGTTACCCGACAGTTTGTCTGCCTTGGTTCCGATAAGCAGAAAACGCCGGCCGGCATCCCGCAGGAATTCCAGCAGCTGCGCATCGCTTTCCTGGGCCGGGATGTTGGTGTCGATCAGACAAAGGCAGAGAGCCAGCGTGGGACGTTCGCGCAGATACGGATCGATAAAGGACGGCCACTCGGCCGAGATCGATTTCGAGATTTTGGCATAGCCGTAGCCGGGAAGATCCGCGAAGTAAACCTTCGGCGGCTGTTCCGCGCGTTCGCTGATAGCGAAGAAGTTGATTGCGCGTGTTCGCCCCGGGGTTGATGAAACATGCGCCTGCTTGGATCCAAGCAGGGCATTGATCAGGCTGGACTTGCCAACGTTGGACCGCCCGAGAAACGCCACTTCTGGTGGACCTGGGGGAGGGAAGTGAGCCGGAGCCATGGCGGAAAGAAGAAAACGTGGGAAAGCTGGCATGCACTCCAAGTATAGACAGCCGGCAGCGGGCAGAAAGAAAGGGCAGCCCGGGGGCTGCCCCTGTTGTTCGTTATAAATGCTACCTACTGATGCGGCCGGATCTCTGAGGCAGGTGGCGGCACGTCGAGTAGGACCTCTGGCGTTTCCGGCTTGAATTCCGGCAGCGGCCCTTCAAGCGCGATCCCAAGTACCTCGTCCATGGACTCAACGAAATGCAGCTTCATGGTGGACTTCAGGAGTTCCGGCAGGTCCGCCATATCCTTCTCGTTGTCCTTCGGCATGATTGCTTCGAAGACGCCCGCGCGATGTGCCGCAAGCAGCTTCTCTTTCAATCCACCGATGGGCAGCACCTTGCCGCGCAGCGTCACCTCACCTGTCATGGCGATGTCACGCCGCACCGGGATCTTGGTGAGTGCGCTCGCTAGTCCGGTCGCCAGCGTAATACCCGCAGACGGGCCATCCTTCGGTATCGCGCCTTCCGGAACGTGGACGTGGATATCGACGTTGCGGTAGAAGTCGCGAGCCAGCCCAAGATGGGCTGAGCGAGAGCGAATGTAGGAGAGCGCAGCCTGCGCCGACTCCTGCATCACGTCGCCCAGCTGCCCGGTAAGCGTTAGCTTGCCCTTGCCATCAAGCACCTGTACCTCGGTCTGTAGGATTGACCCGCCAACCTCGGTCCAGGCGAGCCCTGTGACCAGGCCCACTTCGCTCTTCTCATGGACCTGCGAATCGCGGAACTTGGCGACACCCAGAAAATCTTTCACCGTCTCGGAGGTGATGGCCTCGCTGTGCTTCGCACCGTTCTTGACAACGCGCCGCGCTACCTTGCGGCAGACGTTGCCGATCTCCCGCTCCAGGTTCCTGACGCCGGCTTCCCGCGTGTAGGCGCGAATGATCTCCTTCAGTGCACCATCGTCGAAGGTGATATTTGCGTCGGTCAAGCCCGTGTTCTCCAGACCCTTCTTGACCAGATACTGCTTCGCGATCTCGAGCTTTTCCACCTCGGTGTAGCCATGCAGCCGCAGCACTTCCATACGATCCTGCAGCGGGCCGGGAATCGTATGCAATACGTTCGCGGTTGCTACGAACAGCACCTGCGACAGGTCGTACTCGACGTCGAGATAGTGATCCTGGAAGCTGGTGTTCTGCTCTGGATCGAGCACCTCGAGCAGCGCCGAGGATGGATCGCCGCGGAAGTCGGACGCCATCTTGTCCACTTCATCCAGCAGGAAGACCGGGTTCTTGGTGCCGGCCTTCTTCATCGATTGGATGATCTGCCCGGGGAGCGCGCCGATGTACGTCCGGCGATGACCGCGAATCTCAGCCTCATCCCGAACGCCGCCAACTGACATGCGTACGAACTTACGCCCTGTGGCCTTGGCGATCGACTTGCCGAGCGAGGTCTTGCCGACGCCTGGAGGTCCGACGAAGCAGAGGATTGAGCCCTTCGGATTCTTCACCAGCTGGCGCACAGCGAGAAATTCGAGGATACGATCCTTGATCTTTTCCAGGCCGTAGTGATCCTCGTTCAAGACCTTCTCGGCATGCTCGATCGAACGGGTTTCCTTTGACTTCTTCTTCCACGGCACTGCCAGCAGCCAGTCGAGATAGTTGCGCGACACGGTCGACTCGGCCGACATCGGCGGCATCGCTTCCAGCTTCTTCAGCTCCTGGATCGCCTTGTCAAAGACATCCTTTGGCATGCCCGCGACTTCAATCTTTTTCTTGAGCTCGTCCCACTCGCTCTTCTCGCCGCGGCCCAGCTCCTTCTGGATCGCCTTGATCTTCTCGTTGAGGTAGTACTCTTTCTGTGCGCGCTCCATCTGTCGCTTGACCCGCGACTGGATCGACCGCTCCATGTTCAGCTTCTCGATCTCGACATCGAGCACGCCGGCGATGCGCGTCAGCCGCTCGACTGGATCGAACACATCGAGAATCTCCTGCTTTTCCGAGATTTCGAGCTGCCGGTTGGCGGCGATGGTGTCGGCCAGCTTGGCCGGTTCGTCCATGCGCAGCGCGGCCATCGTCGACTCGAGGTTGAGCGACTGCTGCAGCTTGACGTACTGCTCGAA
>CAXTEW010000178.1:0-6250 GCA_964243175.1 uncultured Acidobacteriaceae bacterium | reverse complement strand
CCATGCCAGTCTGTCGCCGGATCACTGCCATCGACTGGCTGGGTGTAGTCGAAGCGGGTATCCCGGCGAGGGATGAAGTTGCCATGAAAGTAAGCGATGTCTCCATCCGCGTCCGCGAAGATTGTGTTATTCGACGAGTTAGCCTGCAGCTCCATTGTCGTGCGATACGCCGCGTAGGTTGTAGCCTTGGTGCGCAGGTACGACTGCTCCAGTGCCGGCACCGGCTTCTGCATCAGCTGGATCGTGACCCACTTATCCCCCTGCGCGCGGATCACCGGGCCGTGGGTTGTGAAGTACGCAGTGAAATGCCGCGTCGCCATCCCCTGTGGCGTGCTGTACGGTACCGTGATCTGCCGCTCTGTCACCGGGCGCTGCTCGGCGCCGTACTGATACATCCGGTGAGCCCCCTGCGCGGTCACCGTCTCCAGGTATTCATCCACTGCATCGACGCCGCTCGAGGTGTGCATCCATCCCGCCCGCTCGTTGAAGCCCTGGTAGACAAAGAACTGTCCCCAGGTGACCGCGCCGTAGGCATTGAGGCCCTCCCTGCTCCGCATCTGCAGCTCGGAGCGGAAGAAGAAGGAGGTGTGAGGATTGATGAGCAGAAGAGCATGATGATTGATGGTTTTCTGAGGGGCGATCGCAATTCCGTTGGACCCGGACGGCTCTTCCTCAAGATGGCGAAGCGAGGCTTCCTCCGTCGTTGTCGAGCGCTGGAGAGAGATTGCTCTTGCCTCGTCGGCGTCGCCGTAAAAGGCTTCCAGTTGCTGCAGGTCCACGCGTTCGATGTCGCCGCCAATGCTGCCTTCGGTAAAGGACAGCGCCATCCAGGGTTCGAAGTGGCGGATCACGCGCGGCTTCACCTCGGGGTGCTGCGCGAGATAGAAATTGAGGCCGTCAGCCCATGCATTCATTAACTGCTTCAGCCAGTCCGGGCTGCCCGCATACAGTGTCTGCAACTGCGCCGGGTCGACGAAGAGTTTCATTCGCAGATCCTGCCAGATCCTGCTTGCGCCCTCGCACTCTGCGCGGCGGCCGAGCGCATCCAGGTAATTCATCTCGATGCGATTGAAATCATCCTCAGCCTGGGCGTAGATCATGCCGAACACCGCGTCCGCGTCCGTGCTGCCGGTGACATGCGCGATGCCCCAGTTGTCGCGAATGATGGTGACCCGGCCGGCTTGCTGGCCCCAGCGCGAAAGCTCGGCAGCGGTGACACCCGACGGCGTGCCTGTCGTCTCTGCATGCAGCCCCGGCAACCAGGCAGCACCGACGGCGGACAGGAGAGAGAGCGTGCATAGACGAGCGAACCCTTGCATAGTAAGTCTTACCTTCCTGAGCGCTAGCTTACCCCGATGTGCCTGGAAGGGCTAAGCGCATCCCTGCTGAAACAGGCTGCCGGCCGGGCGAGCCGGCGATCTCAGGCGTGTGCAGCGGCCGTGTGATGACCAGCTGCACCGCCCTCTTCCTGAGCCAGCGTGTGAAGCTTGCGGCAGCGTCTGCTGCAAAGTGGTGGGGATCTGTAGGTCATTCAGTCAAGGGCCGCATGGATCCGCAAACGGCGCGGCTGGTCGCCTGCCTACTTTGCCGCAGGCGGGCGGTAGCCCTGCCATACATATTCGAGCGCTTCCGGAAGAGTCTGCTGCTTGACCGCGTAGTCTGTGTGGCCGGCATTGCGTGCGTACACAAACTGATAGGGATACCCTTTCGCGGCAAGGACGCGAGCCATATCTTCATTGGCAGCGACCCAGTCGTGCAGGTCGTCTCGCATGATGTTTGGATTGAAGAGGTCGCGGTCGCCGACTTCGAGCCACAGCCGCAATGGTTTGCGTGGAGACCTCGGGATCAGGTGCTCGTGAAACTCCCACGCGCCATGGGGAGTCTCCGGATTGGAGGGCCACTGCTGGTTGACATAGGTGCCGGAGTAGGTGAGGACGCGGTGGTACAGTTCCGGGTGGTACCAGGCCATGATGAGCGCGCAGGAGCCGCCAGAGCTGCCGCCCATTGCTGCGCGGCCTTCCGGGTCGCGCGTGAGCTTGACGTGAAAGCGCGCCTCCACTGCCGGAAGCACCTCCTGTTCCACGAACTCGGCATACCGGCCGGACATGGTGTCGTACTCCAGTCCGCGCTCGCTGCCCTGGGCGTCACCCCCGCCGTTCGCGAGCGAGACCGCGATCATGGCAGGGACACGATGCTCCGCGATCAGGTTATCCAGTGTTGTGAAGAGAAGCGGATCCGGTCCATCCGCCCCGACGATCAGGGGCGCAGCCGTGCCGCTTACATATTGCTTCGGGATATATACGGTGACGCGCCGTGTGTAAGACCCCGGGTGGCTGGTGGTGACGATCAGCTTTGCCGGATCCTGAGGGTCGGGCCTGCCGAATGTACCGGGGTCGCGTCTGATGCCGGGGTAGAACCTGCTGCTCGCCGAATCGAGAAAGAACTCGGAAACCATTCCGTGGGGAACGTCGGGATGAGTAAGAGTCGCGGCCGCGGGGGTATGCGTCGGGCCCAGAACGAAGTTGCCGTCTTGTGCAGCAGGCGGCAGTACGCCGTCGCCGAGATCGTGTGCGGGCACAAAGCCGGGCGTGTGCGCATTCCGGGCGGGTGGGATGGCGCGGCCCGTTGCTGGCGGTGGTTCCGGGGTTTGCGCGTAGCCGAGCGCCATCGCGAGTAGCACGGTCGCTAGGGAGAGAAGACTGGCACGATGCATGGAGACCCGCCTTTGTGTTGCCAAAGGAGTATATCTTCCGGTCCACGCAGGCAGATCATCTCTTCCGGTCTCTTCCATCCGGGGCCACCGAGATGAGGGATCACTTTCGCATCGCCGCGCCCCTGCCGCTGCTCGGGCTACTTCCGGAAACTCTCTTCCTTCGCCGGTACATGCTTGCTCTCGTGCGGCAGCGCCATGCCGGTATCCAGCGTGTTGCCCAGGGCACAGCGTGGACGCGGTATCTGCCCGCTGCTGACTTACAGCAAGGCTGGGTGCAGTGATGAAGATTGTGATTGCAGGGGAGTGGACAGGTCGGACCATGCTGGCGCGGTCTACAGCGAGGAAGCGCCGCGCTACCAATTGTGATCCGCCACGGCTCTGCATAGGAGTCGCGCAAAGACTTTGTCGCCCAAGTCACGAGAAAGGAAGCTTCAGCGTGGGTCACCATCTTCCCGGGCCCTCGACGAACTTGAGAGCGCCGACGGGAAGGGGCTGTAACGCTAGCCGGCGTTTGATGGTGCGAGCTGCTTTGTCATTGGCGAATCCTCTCCGAGCCACTCGGAGTGTTTCGCGGTTGTATCGAAGTGGGCCGACGTTTTGAAAAGCTCGAAGTGGCCCGTCAGTGCGTCCGCCTGGGTCTTGGCGAGCAACCCTGCGAGTTGCGGTTCATCCATGAGTTGGAAGCTGCTCACCGCCTGGAAAGCCTGGTCGAGAATCTGGGGTGAGTCGATGCCGGTAATCACGACCGAGGTGGGCAGGTTCAGCGCATAGTGCAGACACTCAATGGCTGTGACGCTTTTGCTCTTGAGGATCACACCATCCGCGCCCCCAAAGGCCTTCATGCCAAGCACCCCGGTGCCCTCGGCGATGAGACGGGGCACAACCAGCTGCCCGAAGCTGCGGTAGTGAGCATCCATGACATTGAGAGGCATCTGGGCGGTGTCGAAATGGAAGCCGTGCTTCTGCGCTACATCGAGCATGTAGAGATGAACGTGCGGGTCTTTGTGTCCGGTGAAGCCGATGAAGCGCACCTTGCCGGCCTGCTTTGCGGCGACGACTGCTTCCATCGCGCCGCCATCGGTAAAGATGCGATCGGGATCATCGAAGCGGAGTACTTCATGGTGCTGTAGCAGATCGATGTGGTCGACGCCGAGTCGCAACAGGGACTGGTCGATCTGCTTCTGTGCGACCTGCCTGGTTCGTCCGTCAAGCTTCGTCATGACGAAGGCTTTCTCGCGATAGCCGGGGGCGCGCAAAGCTTTGCCTACCAGGAGTTCACTGCGTCCGTCGTTGTAATCCCACGAGTTATCGAGGAAGTTGATGCCGCGGTCGAGGGCGGCGTGTATCAACTGTACCGATTGGTCGTCCGAGAGCGAAGCTTTGCCTACATGCGAGCCACCCAGCCCAATCGCAGACACTTCAACCCCGGTCGTGCCGAGCTGACGATAAAGCATCTCGCCGCGCCGGGTGCCGGGGTGCGAAGCACGGGGGAGGTGGGCGGCGTCCGCGGGGTTGGACGTGGTGAGGAACTGTTGGCCTAGAGAGTGGTTCTGATCGCTTTGAGCGTAGCTGGCTTTTGCCATGGCTCCGGTGACTGCGGCGACGGCAGCGCCTTGAAGAAATCGTCGACGTTCCATGGGGCTCCCATGCATTCCTGGAGTACGCAGCCGTGCTCGCGTTGCCGAGTTTGATGCGGTATTTGGCTGAACACGTTTAGCTGGCCGTGCCATGGCGAAGTTCGCTCGGTCAAGGCTGTACCCGAACCATGGAAGCTGAAGCACTTGCAGTCTTCCATTCTCGAGGATGCGTTCGTTCTATGTCAGCAGTGCGCAAGTGCACCGGAGATCGGTGAAAGTACCACAGGATGCCCATGGTCGTGACTTCCAAGGTAAAGGGAACCCTAGGCGCACCGGCGCAACTCTTCGGCACGGGCATATGGACGCAACTGCTCACGATTAAAGACACGAGCGGAGCAGCCATCGCTAGCCCCATCTATGTTGCGCTGATCAATCTCAGCCCCAACGCGAAGCTCTTTGCGGGCGCCGGTCCGCCACCTGCCCGGGAATCAGCGGTGCGCCGTACATGTACATCACCGGCAGCCTCGCCCCCACGCCAACGCAAGGGTGCCTGGAGACTCGCCCACGCTCCGGGCACATTCCCCCTTTGTGTGATTTTCCTCTCTGCTGTTGAGGCCGCCGTGTATCGGCCCCCGTGCTTCGCGGGGCAGCGTCTGCATGCCCCGGAACCCTGCCTTGCCCCGCCAGGGGACAGCCGGGAAGAATTTACTTCTTCTCCTTGTCGAAAGTACGCTTTCTTCAGGTAAAACTAAGGAACGCCCTCCCTCTATGCCGCGCCAGACTCTGTCCGGGTAGATTTTTCCTGCGGAGGAGGGTTGTCGGCCATGTCCGTCCACGCTCCGGCGCCCGGAAGCAATGCACGGAGCAGGCGAACGGGCGTCGAAGAAATCTAGCGTAAAGGTGAACCTGTGAAAGAGAGTGCGGCGCCAACATTCGCATCATTCTGGGCTGGCAAGCGGATTACCGGGTACGAGGCGGCATGTCTTAACTCGTTTGTCACTCGAGGGCATTCGATCACACTGTACAGCTTCGACAACATCGACAATGTTCCAGACGGCGTCGTGTTAGAGGACGCGGCAGGGATTGTTTCTTCCGATGGTTTGGACAACTTCTTCTATCGAGGCAAGCCGAACGTCGCGCATTTCTCTGACTACTTCCGGTATGTGATGTTTCGCAAGACTGCCCATATCTGGATCGACACGGACATGCTCCTGTTCCGGCCCATCGACCTCCCGTTTGGCCGGACGGTGGTCGCCCGGGAGCGCGCGAACAGTATCAACAACGCGATTATGCGGCTGGACAGCGACCGGCCTGAGCTGGACAAGATGATCACGGCGACCGAAGCCCTCATGGGCCATGACATTGGGTGGGGGGATACAGGTCCCCGTCTGATGACGAGGATCTTTGGACAGGAACAGCTGGGCGACGTCCTTGCCACAAACCTGTTCTTCCCGATCCCTCATGACGACTTCTGGAAGCCTCTACTGCCCGAGTACCGTGAAGAGTGTGAGGCGCTATGCGCCGACTCGTACACGCTGCACCTGTGGAACAACCTGCTGGACGGTCTGGCGCTGTGGAAAGACCTTGCTCCGCCTGCTGGCTCCTTTCTGGCCGAGTGTTTTGCGCGGGACGGCAGTCTCCGCTTCTTTGCCGATAGCTATCCTGAGAAGGTAATGAAGCAGATGGTCGAGAACTGGCGGATGCGGAAAGATGGTGCCGATCTCGGCATCGCCGGGCTTTCGCGCCAGCTTGTCCCCAGTATCCTGCGGACGGCACGCCACCACGCCGGGCATCCCTACCTGCGCTTCTTCTCCTCGCCGGCCCGGCGCCTGGTACCTGTCAGCAAGCCCAGCTTTCACTCGTAACGAGCCTGGGCCTCACGGCCCGGCTCCCGGGGTGAGGGCGTTCCTTTTGCCTGCTGCACCATTTCCACCAGCACCTTGCGTGTTTCCTGCGGCGT
>CAXTEW010000177.1:0-6257 GCA_964243175.1 uncultured Acidobacteriaceae bacterium | reverse complement strand
CCCGGGCGGCGAGTTGCACCCGCGTTCGCGAAGGCTGAGAATAGGTACATGAGACGCGTGCGCTACACGAAGTACAACGGTGACCTGGCGGGAGAACTGAACATGGAGGAGCTGCTTGAAGCGCTCTCCGATTACCTGCTGGATTCAGGCTTTCAGAACCCGATGATGCAGTTCCAGGACCTGGATCAGACAATGGAGGATCTGAAAGAGGCGCTGCGTCGCGCGATGGAATCAGGAGAGTTGTTCGACGAAGATATGCAGAGGCAAATAGAGGAGTTACAGGCAGAAGGTAAATTCGAGCAATTTCTTGACCAGGTGATGGACCGGATGGAGCAGGAAAGTTACATCCAGAGTAAAGGAGAAGCGTCTGCGGAGCCGGGCCAGGGACAGAGCGGCGGCGAGGGCGAAGCACGGTTCGAGGTGACGGACAAGAGCCTGGATTTCCTCGGCTTCAAGACGCTGCGCGACCTCCTGGGCTCGCTGGGCAAGGCAAACGCGGGCCGTCACGACACGATGCACTACGCAACAGGGGTCGAGGCAAGCGGCGGCTCGAAGCAGTACGAGTTCGGCGACACGCTCAACCTGGACACCACAGCGACGCTGTCGTCGGCGATCGCTCGGCAGGGCACTCACATGCCGCTCGAACTGGAATACTCTGACCTGCAGGTGCACCAGTCCGAGTACCAGAGCTCCTGTGCGACGGTGGTCATGCTGGACTGCTCGCACTCGATGATTCTGTATGGCGAAGATCGTTTCACCCCGGCCAAGCGGGTAGCGATGGCGCTGTCCCACCTGATTCGGACGCAGTACCCGGCGGACTCGCTGTCGCTGGTACTGTTCCATGATTCGGCCGAGGAGCTGCCTATTTCACAGCTGCCGCGCGTCAAGGTAGGGCCCCACTACACCAACACGCGGGAGGGCCTGCGGGTGTCCCGGCGCATCCTGGAGCGCCAGAACAAGGATATGAAGCAGATCGTCATGATCACCGATGGCAAACCGTCAGCACTGACACTGCCTGACGGCCGCATCTACAAGAACGCTTTTGGCCTGGACCCGCTGGTGGTGAGCGAGACGCTGGAAGAGGTGAACCGGTGCAAGCGGTCGAACGTGATGATCAACACCTTTATGCTGGCGTCGGATTACGGGTTGATGCAGTTTGTGCAGAAGGTGACCCAGATGTGCCGGGGCAAGGCGTACTTCACGACGCCGGACACGCTCGGCGAGTACCTGCTGATGGATTACATGCAGCGCAAGATGAAGACGGTTCACTAGGGCCTGATCGCCAGAGCGCTGCGCAGGTCGCGCTACGGGGCACCCTTGGCAAGTTGGGCAGGGGACGGCTCCTGCGCAGGACCAGCGCTGCGAGCGCGCCAAACAGGATGCCCGAGCCGCCCATCTCTGCTGCGTGGGCAAGCCGGATGGCGGGTGGCAGGTACTGATTCGGCAGCAGCAGTGGCCCCCAGCCACACAAGGCCGGGAACACGTACGCGGCAGCGCAGGCGGCGCGTCTTCGAGACAGCGCCCAGGCGTGGAACCAAGGGTACATGCAGGCCAGATCGAGGAGCCCGCGGCAGGGTGCGAGTATCGACAGCGTCACGAGTGAAGGCAGCGGGCGCCCGGCGTAGAAGCTCATGATCCACGGCTGGATTGCGATGCCGGCTGCGAGATAGACCGCGAGGAAGGCCAGGGCGAGCAGAGGCAGACGCCAGAAAAGCCCGGTCGCTACGATGGTCTGCGCGGGTCTGCCGGGCTGCGGGGGTGGCATAAAGCATTCGAGCAAACAGGCTGCCAGAATGGCCAACGCTAGCTGGACGCCGATCGATCGAGCCGCGGTCTGAAGCGGGAGCACATGGAATGCCACGGCTTCGATGAGGTTGCTAAGGAAACTAAGGCCCCAGTAGAGCCACGCGATCGTCGCGATGGCCTGAAAGCTGGTTGCGGGCGTGAGACCATTTCGCACCAGCGCCAGGGCAGCCGCGGTCACAGCAGCTGAGAGAAGCGTACCTGCCGTGGGGGCGGTTCTTATCGAATAGGCAACGGTAAGGAAGATGGTAAGCGCGGCGAAGCCGGCAAGCGTGCGCATGGCGCTTTGCTGCTCAGCTCCAAGTGGTAGTCGAGGGGCCCCGGAGGGCGTTTCTTCCGGGGATTGCTGCTCGGTGCTCGGCCCTTTTACAGACTCACTGCTTGATTCGCTCATTGGGGTTCCAGTCCGCTGCAGAACAGCTTCACCTGCTCGCTGAGGGCGTGCGAGGTACCACGCCAGGGTGGGCCCTCCAGGGCCCATGTCGCAGAAAGGCCGAAGTGGAACGTCTTGAACTGCAGCAGCAGCGCTGGTATGGGGATATCGGCGCGGAGGACTCCCCTGCCCTGGAGCGACGTGAACAGGCGAATCAAAGGAGGGTCGATGATGTCCTGCAGCTCGACGATGTATCGAGACATCTGCTCGGGCCTGGCGAACATCTGCGCGAAGAAGATGCGGACAAAGCGCAGGTGCGGTCGCTTGAGGCGGAACTGGCAGCGGAGGAAAGAGGTAAGTACTTCCTCAAGGGTGGTGCGGCTTGTGGTCCATCGAGCCATCCTCTGCTGAACGCGACGTTCGAGGTCCACGAAGAAAGCGACCACGATGTCTTCCTTGGTGGCGAAGTAATTATAGATGGTTCCTTTGCCGACATCCGCGGCCGCGGCGATCTGCTCGACCGTGAGCTGGTCGAAGCCATGTTCCTCTATCAGGGTGATAGCGGTATGCAGGAGATGCTCGCGGGTCGCCCGCTTCTTTCTTTCGCGGAGCGATGGCGCAACGTCGACCATAGTCATATATGACCATAGTCGTTATTTGAGGTCAAGCCTGCGGATTTTCGCCGGAGCCTCCCGGTGCGTGCCGAGCTGGCAGATTGTAAGTGGTGCGACGGCTGGCAGGGACAAACCTGCGGGCCGGGCCGGGCCGGGCCCGGTGGCCGATCGGGGCAGGATCTGGCATGGTGGCCGCGCTAGCGGCGGCGGCGGGCCACTGTGGCCCTGGTTCCCCGAACCCCGCTTCCTGGTTGCTAGTCCTTATTGCTAGTTCCTGGGTTGCTAGTTGCCGGGTTGCACCGTACTCCGCTCCAGGCGGGTACGCAGATTACCGGCGAGCTGCGCCACCATCTGCAGCTTGGCCGTGAGCGGGATAGAGATCAAGGGTTCAGCAAGGGCCAACTGCGAGTGGAGCAGCAGTCCGGTGACGGTATCCCGCAGGTCGTTCTCGATGGTGATGGCGGCGGCCTGCATGGCGAGCTGCTGCTCATGCTCGCGTCGCTGCAGGGCCGCACGTACCTCGCGGATCAGACGATTGGTCCCCGAGATAGCGAAATTGATCTGCAGGGGTATCGCCAGGCCGGCATGCTTCCAGATCATCTCAGCGCCTTCCGGGCTGGCCTCGGCGACGGGTTCATCGATGACCACGATGGTGTACTGGCGCCGCCGCAGCGCCGCCATGCCCTCCCGCCTGCTGGGCGCTACCTCCACGGGCAGGCCCAGCTGCTTGGACAGGCTTGCCCCGCAGTGTTCGGCTCCAGAGATGCCGGTGATGATGAGCGCGCTTTGCATGTACTTTCCTTTCGCGTCGTAACCGCTGTGCCCCGGTAGATCAGGAGGCGTGGATCATGGTGTCGACGATGCCGTATTCCTTGAGCTTGCGATACAGTGTTGTTTTGCCGATGCCCAGCAGGCGCGCTGCCTGAAGCTTGTCCCCGCCCAGGCGGCGGATGGTGTCGAGAATGGCCTGCTTTTCCATCTCGGCGAGAGAGGTCACCCCGGGCGCATGCGCAGCGGCTTGTTCCAGCACCTCACGCAGAGGCATGGTCAGGCGACGCTGCTGCATACGGAAATCCTGCAGACCGGTGGGCATATCGCCGAGCTGCACCACGATGCCCGAAGCAAAGGAGCAGGCGCGCTCCAGCGCGTTTTCCAGTTCCCGCACATTCCCGGGCCAGTCGTACTCGTCGAGCACCAGCAGGGCTTCGTCGCTGAGCTCGAACTTTTTCGCATATTCCTTGCCGATGCGGTCCAGGAAGTGGGCCGTCAGCAGGGGAATATCCTGGCGCCGCTCACGAAGTGCCGGCATGCGCAGGCTGACAACATTGAGGCGGTAGTAAAGGTCCTTGCGAAAGCGCCCCTGCTCCACCATCTGTTTCAGATCACGATTCGTCGCCGCCAGCACGCGCGCTTTTAACGGCAGCCGATGGGTGGCGCCGACCGGCCGCACTTCCCGCTCCTGGAGGGCACGCAGCAGCTTCGCCTGGAGATCCAGCGCCAGCTCCCCGATCTCGTCGAGAAAAACGGTTCCTTCACCGGCCGCGATCAGCAGTCCATCCTTGTTGCGGTTGGCACCGGTGAAGGCACCCTTGACATAGCCAAATAGCTCACTTTCGATAAGCGTTGGCACCAGCGAGCCGCAATCGATAGGCAGAAAAGGCTTGTTGGCGTTCGCCCCGTTGCTATGGATCGCCCGCGCCACCAGTTCTTTGCCGGTGCCGCTTTCGCCCAGGATCATGACCGGGTGGGTGCTGTGCGCAACCTTGGACAGGATCCGGTAGAGCTTGTCCATCTCCGGACTTTGCCCGACGATCGTGCCCAGGGTGCCGTGGGAACGCAGCCGTTCGCGCAGCCGACGGCTCTCTGAGTCCAGCTGACGCTTCTCTGCGGAGCGCTCCAGGACGAGTGCCAACTCGTCCATCGCAAAGGGCTTGGCAAGGTAGTCGGTGGCCCCCGTGCGCATCGCCTCCACGGCGGAGGTGACCGTGGCGTAGGCGGTCATGACGATGACAGAGGTTTCTGGCCGCAGCGTTTTCACCTCGTCGAGCAGGTCCATTACCTTCCCGGACGGGGATTTCAGGTCAAGAAGAAAGACATCCGTGCTGTTGCCGTCGAGGTACGCTCGTGCCGCATCCACCGAGTCGACGGCGTGCGGCTCATAGCCGCGCACGCTCGCGATCTCGCTGATAGCGGAACGCACGGCCGCGTCTTCATCGAGAATCAGAACACGCAACTTCGCTGGCAACGGGTGGGCCATAGGGCTTTCTTTGGTATGCCGAGTATTGCGCCCATTCTAGGGTTTCCGGGGCTTCCTCTCCAGTTACGGAAGTGCAGGTGGCGGCACCCCACGGGCTTCGCGTGCAGGGATCCTGAGTTCAAAGGTTGTGCCCCGGCGCCGGGTACTGGCTACCTGCACCTCGCCTCCGGCTGCCTGCAGCAGCTCGCGAACGATGGTGAGCCCGAGACCCCGGTTGGCTGGCATCCTGCCCGGCGCTTCGAGTGTCCGGGTACTGACGCCGGGCTCAAAGATGCGCGCGAGCAGCGGCGCGGGTATTCCCGGGCCATTGTCAGAGACATGGATAAGCACAGCCGGGATGGTGCGACTGAGTGCCCACCGCGCCGTGATACGGACGACACCGGTGCCCATGGCCTCCGCTGCGTTCCTCACCAGGTTCATCAGGACGCGCAGCAGCGCTTCATCCGCAAGGGCCAGCGGCGGCAGCGCACTCGCTGCCGACACGTGCAGCGTGATGCGGGGGCCGGCGACCGTGCGCAGGAGCCCGGTGCAGCTCTCAAGCGCCTCACCCGCGCTGGCCGAGTGCATGGGAACAGTGACGCGGGCCTCGCTCGCCACCGTGCCGCGCCCGGCGAGCTGCGTAAGCTGCTCGACCATGGCGCCCAGGGAACGGGTGACAGTTTCGAGGTCAGCAGCCAGCCCCGCGTGTTTCGGGGCCAGTATCCCGGGTTCGGCAAACAAGCCTGCTAACAGGTGCAGCGAGGTGAGGGCGCCGCGCGCGTCATGAGCCAGCGCGGCTTCAGGAGAAAGGCGTGCCAGGGCCGGGGTGTTGGTGACGAGCACAGGGCGGGGGCCAGGCAGCACGGAGTCGAGGTCGCGTTCGCCCGCCCTCCCGGTGGTTGGCAGCATTGGGGTTCGAACGGGGAACGTGGCCGGTACTGGCAGCCGACGCTGGATCTCGTGCGCGTTGCCCGCCAAGCCAGGCAGATACCCGGAGGCGTTGGCTGAAGCTGGGACGCGGGAGACAAGCTTCAAAGCGCTTCTTGCGGCGGGAGGGTGGTTCTGCATAGTGGCCTCTTTCCATACTTCCGCGGCCAAGACCTGGCCCGAGGCTTACTCGCTGGACAGGCCGAACGGCTCGACTCCCTTCCTTAAAGCAGGTTGATATCCAAACTTCGAGGCGTGGCGTAAGCCGAACAAAACGCGGCACTTACGCATCGCACCGGGCAAA
>CAXTEW010000176.1:4471-6284 GCA_964243175.1 uncultured Acidobacteriaceae bacterium | reverse complement strand
GCGATCAACAGCGGCAATCTTGACGCCATGCGCGAACTGGTCGCACCCACCGTCGTCGAGCACGACCCAGGCCCGACGCAGGGTCCGGGAGCCCAGGGCTATATCGACCTGTTCACCGAAATGCGCAGCGCCTTTCCTGACCTGAAGGCGACCCCGGAGCACATCACCGCCGATGACGACACGGTGGCCATGGCCTACACGATCACGGGCACGCACGAAGGCGCCTTCCAGGGCATCCCGCCGACTGGCAAGTCGATCAAGGCACGCGGCGTTCAGATCGCACGTTTTGAGAATGGCAAGATGGTCGAGCGCTGGGGCTCATCGGATGAACTCGGCATTCTGAAGCAGCTCGGCGCAGAACCAGAAAAGCATGAAAGCATCCTCGAGAAGCTCGGCGTCAGCTAGCGATCGCCCTGTGGAGACGCGCCTCGGAGTCGTCTCCACAGGCAGCAGCCCCTCATCAGTGCAGGTCTTCATGCACCCCGGGCGGCTCAGGCCTCCCTTGCAGCAGAGCATCATCTGTTTGCAACGCGTCTTCCGCCATCAGGCCGATCACTACCAGGTGAAGTTTCCACGAGCCCAGTAAGTCGGCGAAGTCGGCGGCCTGTGCTGCACTGATGGGCATGTCGCCACGCAGGTTGGTCCTGGCTATCTGCCCGAAGAATCGCGCTTCGTCGCCCATCACCATGTTCTCTGCATTTGCGAACACAGCCTGCCTCTGATACACGCCCGCATAGCGCTGGGCCTGCTCATACGGCATATACCCGAGTGCGCCCGTCGACTGTGCAGTCTGCCATGCCGTCTCGCGCAGATTGATGATCTGGAACGATGCGCTCATCTCTCCCTTTTGCGCAGCCTTGTCCGACGGATGCTTCTGGATACGGCTGATGAAGTCAAGATTCCTGTCCATCGTCGCTCGCTCGTTCGCGATTGCCGCGACGGCCCGCTTCAGGTCCGCCTGGTTTGCAAGCAATTCGGCGTGCAGACTATCCTCCGCCTGCTCCACCAGGTGCACATGGTGCCGCCACTCGACCACCCCTTCCAGGCTGAGTGCGATCAGCAGACCAATGGTGATGATAAGCAGGTGGAGCAGAATGTCGCGGAGACCTTGCATGCGTTCGTGCGGGGCGTGGACATCAAGCAAGGGTGGCTCCTTATACACATGCCTGCAATCTTGATTTGAATGCGTTTATACCACTGGCACGAGCCGGTGCCCGAGCAGCGGGCTCTGCCTCTGGTAGAGTCGCTGGCATGTGGGCCACCCCGTACAAGACGCTGACAACACCAGGGCAGCGAGCCTCGATCGAGTCCCGCATCACCCGCCTGCCCCCCTCCTCGCCGCGCGCCTGGGGCAGGATGACGGTTAACGAAATGCTGTGCCATCTCGCCGCCGCCTTTGAGCTGACAGCAGCCGCGCAGAAAGCGGGAACGCAGGCTAAGGGCAATCCCCTGCTGCGTCTCGCCGCCCTCCGTATCCCAATACCCTGGCCGCACAATGTGCAGACCCATCCATCGGTCGAGGCAGGCAGCAGCCCGCTTGTTGTGCCGGCTGAGTTTGAGCAGGATCGCCGTCGCCTGCTCATAGCGCTGGGCAGCTTCTGCTCTGCCCGCCACCTTGACGGCGTGCCGCATCCCTTCTTCGGTGCTATGTCGGAGTGGGACTGGCACCGGTGGGGCTACCTGCACGCCGATCACCACCTGCGGCAGTTCCGCTGCTGAGCAAAGGCCAAGCCCACCTGTCTGACCCGTAGGAGGCACAGACGGCAGGCAACTGCCTCGCCGGCCGGGCCGTTATATGATGGCAGCGGGACCC
>CAXTEW010000176.1:0-4371 GCA_964243175.1 uncultured Acidobacteriaceae bacterium | reverse complement strand
GTGCTGAGCGGCAGTTTTGCCGTGGTCGCGCGGTATGCAGGCGGTCACAATGCCGGCCACACCGTCATCATCGGCGGCCAGAAGTTCATCCTGCAGCTCGTGCCCTGCGGCGTGCTCCGCCCCGACTGCCAGGCCGTGATCGGCAATGGCGTTGTCCTCGATCCCATGGCGTTTCTCAAGGAGGTCGGCAAGCTACGCGAGCTGGGCGTCGATGTCGACCGGCAGCTCAAAGTGTCGAACCGCGCCCAGGTCATTCTCGAGTACCACCGCATGATCGAGCTGGCCGCCGAGAGCGCGCCGGGCCGCCAGAAGATCGGCACCACCTCCCGCGGTATCGGCCCCGCCTACGAGGACAAGATGGCCCGCAGCGGTCTGCGCGTCGTCGACTTGCTGAACAAGGACCTGCTAAGGACCCACATCGAGAACGCCTGCCGCGAAAAGAACACCATCGCCCAGGCCCTGTTCGGCACCCATCCGCTCGACTCGGCCAGGATGTACGAGGACTACGCCGCGGTCGCCGAACAGATCCGGCCCTTTGTCACGGATACAGCCATGCTGCTCAACCAGGCGATCGATGCCGGCAAGAGCGTCATGTTTGAGGGCGCGCAGGGAACCATGCTCGACATCGATCACGGCACCTACCCTTTCGTGACTTCCTCCTCGGCGACAGCAGGCGGCGCCATCACCGGCACCGGCGTCGGTCCCACCCGCATCTCGACCGTTATCGGGGTCACCAAGGCCTATGTCACGCGCGTTGGGGAAGGGCCGTTCCCGACCGAGATCCACGATGAGCCCGGTGAGCTGCTGCGCAAGCGCGGGCAGGAGTTTGGCGCGGTCACCGGCCGGCCGCGGCGCTGTGGCTGGCTCGATCTGCCGCTGCTGCGCTACTCCAACATGATCAATGGGACTGAATGGCTGGTCGTGACCAAGCTCGATGTGCTCGACGAATTCGCCGACATCCCAGTCTGTACCGGCTACGAAATTGACGGCGAGTTGGTCGATACAATGCCGGCCGATGTACGCGGCATCGAGTCGATCCGTCCCGTCTACACGCAGCTCAAAGGCTGGCAGCAGTCTACCGAACAGGCAAAGACGTGGGATGACCTGCCCGAGCTGGCGAAGGACTACCTGCTGTTCCTGGAGCGGGAATCAGGCGCTCGGATCGGCATGGTCTCGACCGGCCCAGACCGCGACCAGACCATCGAACTACCGGCCTTTACCGCTGCGCTTGCGCAGCTGCACGCCTGAGAGGAACCTACGATGGCCGATACTGTCAGCTTTCTGGTACGTTTGCGCTTCGCGCCCGAGGATCGTCAGGACATCACCGAGTTTCTGCGTCAGCTGGCAGCCGAATCCCGCAAGGAGCCCGGCTGCCTGACCTACATCCCGCACTGGAGCGAGGCCGCCTCGGACACCGTGCTCATCTACGAGCAGTATGTGGATCGCGCGGCCCACGAGGCTCATCGCGCGACCCCTCACTTCCAGAAATTCGCCGTGGGCGGCCTCTATCAGCGGATGCGCGAGCGCGCCGTTGAAGACCTGCACGTGGTAGCGTAGCTGCGGCTGCCCGGGAGTGAGCGGCGCGGTGTGAGCTCTCCGGCAGGGATCCGGCTGCGCCTGCTGTCGATACCCTGTTCTTGATTTCCGTTCTCTGTTCCCTGTTCCTTTGTTCCACGGTTACTTCGGCATCCCGGCCGCCGCCCTTTCGCCGGCCCTCCGTACATCCCGCCAGACCATGGAATCGTCGAAACACCCGGGTAGACAGATGAAATGCAGGCGGCATCGCGGCGCAACCTCGATCAGGCGGCAGACCCTGCTGGCCTGCCTGCCCCTTCTTCTCTGCTGCCTGCTCGCCGTTGCATGGCCTGCCGACGCTTCCGGTGTAAAGGAAAGCCACGGAGGCGACCAGCACCGGCAGATCGAGCAGTTGGAGCAGCAGTGGCGCGCAGCTTTGCTGGGCAATGACAGCACCGCCATGGCGTCGATGCTGGCCGATAGCTATGTCGGTATTGGGCCGGACGGCACCATCTCAAGCAAGGGCGAAGAACTGCAGGCGCGGGCCAGCGGCCAGCAACACCTGGAACGGCTGGATATTGAGGATCGCAAGATCCGTATCTACGGCGCAACCGCGGTCGTCACCTCCAAGGTGCGCCTGCAGGGTGTTTACTCCGGCCAGCCGCTGCTCGGCGAGTACCGATACACCCGCGTATGGACCCTCGCTCACGGGCAGTGGCACATCGTGAGTTTTGAAGCCAACCGCGTCCATGATGCGAGTGCGCGCAGCCGGTAAGTACCGTGGCGCTTCGGATCACGTCGATTATGGTTCAATAGGTGCGGTTGCCATCGTGGACGAACGTGGATCTCGTCCGCGCTTGCAACCGCATCAGTCAGACCCAAATGGAGACTGCCGACTCCCATCGGTAACTGCGCCAGCGAGAGATACCGTCTCGTGGTGTGGCTCCGTTACTTGGCGGATTGAATAAAGTCGCAGCCCATGTCTCTCGATGCATCACTCTTAGCGCTTCGAGATACATCCTAGGAGGGTCTGCTTCTAGGAATAGTCAGCGTGCCTTGCCTAGTGGTTAGGCCGGCAAGGATACGCACCGAGTGGAGCGCCAGCGTAAACCCCTCGAGGTGCCGCGCGGACCGGCAGTCTATCAAATTAGGTGAAGCTCCATAACACTCATTTATTATGGAGCTTCTACTGCCGGCCTCTTGCGAAGTGGTTTAGCTTAGGTATAAGAAAGCGTCCGGTTTATGTTACGAGCGATAAACTCTGCGCTGAGGCTTCTCAGAAAGATGGACCACTGACGCGGTCCAAACGTATCTATTCTGCCGTTACTTGCTTGCCACACCAGCGCCGCGGTACCTGCCAATCCGGCATTGTTCACCACCGCTTGAAGGTGCGTTAGCGTAGCTGACTGCACGTGTTGGGGTTGGCTTCCTATTCTTGGATCCAGCACAATTAGGATCACATTTGTGCCTTTGTGTTTAAAGCAGGCTGCTTTGAGATTCGGCATAACCCTCCATAAAGAACGTGTAACTACCTCTTGTATAGCTAGATGGTAAACCTACTTTTCTGGGACGATTTGAATTCACGGTACTTAGGTAACAGAGGCGCACGATTTTTCTTGCTTTCCGAATCACACTCCGAAAGCTCAACACCGGCCAACCGAAGTACAACTGTGATTGCAATACTGAGAGTGTCGCAGCCACAACCAATGGAGGGCTCGCGGGTACTCCTGTAACGCTGGAGACGTTAGGCGGCGAGTGGGTCTCCCTCGAAAACGTACAGGGCCCCAAACCCGGCCATCTCGAGAGCTGAGGCAAGTTGAGCAGTACCCAGGATATGGACCGTCATAAGCTAGCAGTTCAAAGGAAGAGCTAGGATGCTGACCAAATTAGTAGCCGTAAGCGTGCTTCTCGCCGCGGGACTCCCAGCACAATCCCCAACCAACAAGACACAAAACGATCTTTCGTGGATTCGCAGCTTTACCGTTTCAGACGGGAGCACCGGAGACGGCCAGGAAAATTCGCTACAGAATGAGCCTCGCATGGTGGCATTACTCCGCTCGTCCTTGCCGCAACACCAGTTCTTCTGGCGCGATCGCGGCAGGCTGACTCCTCTTCCGGATCTTGTACACACGTTCCTCGGCGTTCCCGGCAAGGCTCTGCTGGCAGAGCAGCGGTACGCGGTGATCAATGGCTGCGTTCCCCATGATTGCGATGATCGCGGCATGCTTTGGATTGACACGCAGGATGCTACGCACCCGCTGTTGATCTTCGCGGCCACGGACTGGGTGAATGGTGGAGACCCGAACGGAGGGAGGCCCGTACACTTGTGGCTGTTTTCGAGTAGCGAGCTGAACTGGTCACAGCTTCCACCGGAGTTCCGATCGAGCCTGTCTGCGTGGTGGAGAACCAGCTCGAAAGGTTGGGCCACTTACTCCAGCGAACGAGTCGTCCTCGTGAGCCTGGTGCAGCCGTCCGGGCAGACAGTCAGTCTGTCACCCGATTTCTTCTCGTTCAGCACTCACTCGTTCGCGGCAACGCGTGAGAGACACAGCGCCGTGCTGCCACCGCGCTAAGCCTCCGGCGCACTTTGTAAGGAATGGGTCATCCTGAGCGTAGCCGAAGGATCTGCTTCTTCTCTCGCAAGCCGCTCACGCGCACCATCCAGAAAACGCTCTAAGCTCGTCCGCTGCATTTGCAAACGTGCTTGGCGTATCTACGAGCGGTAAGTTTCCGGCTGAACACGGCGCTGTGCCTGGCCTCTGTCCCTTCCTGTCGCTTGGGTCCCAGCAGGACTTGGTGGCAGTGGCAGGTCAATCCAAAGGGAAGAGTAAGATCGCACCACCTTCCGCATACGTA
>CAXTEW010000175.1:0-6284 GCA_964243175.1 uncultured Acidobacteriaceae bacterium | reverse complement strand
CGCTTCAGCGCTTTCCGCTCTTCTACTGATTCGATCTTGGTCGTGTTTGCCATGGTTTTCTCTTCCTGTCTTTCGGTTGGCGCCCTTGCATGCAGGCGCCGGAGTGCTTTTAGGTGCTTTGCTACGTTTGTACTACAGAAGCGGGGCTGCGCCCACGTGAAGTCTTTGCCCTATTCCTCTTCAAAGTAGTCGAGGTCGAGACGGCGGATGCTGTAGCTGGTCAGTTCCGTAACGCCAATTTTGAACTCGATGCTGAGATCCGCTAAGTGTTGCCCATCAATCAGGATGATCTTCTTCTCGATCCGGGTGACATACTCCTTCGCGTCTGGTGAGAACTGAGAGGTGGTGATGAAGACGCCCTTACGAGCGCGATGACCTTCAAGGCTACCTGCGAAGGCCTGCACTTCCGGACGTCCCACGGTGCCTTTCCACCGCTTGGCCTGGACGTATACGACATCGAGCCCGAGCCTGTCTTCTTTGATAATCCCGTCAATGCCGTCATCCCCAGACTTCCCTATAGCCTGTCCGGCATCCTTTCTTGAGCCTCCATAGCCCATGCCGACAAGCAGATCTACAACAAAGCGCTCGAAGAATTTAGGGGAGCACTTGCTGAGCTTTTCGCGAAAGATCATCCGCTAATTCATGCTGCAGCACCTGGTAGCTACTCTCCAGCATTTCCAAAGGCGTTTGCTGGAACGACTCAGGGGCAGTTGAAAGGCCGTTGTGGAGAATGCTCTTCTCTTCGGCGCCCTCCAGTCGGGAGGTCGGGGGGCCAGCGTGGACAAGAGTTTCGGCAATCATGATCGGGGAAGAAGAGGTTCTGAGGCGCTCACGGCCCTTTGCAGTGATTGTGAAACGTCCGCGTGTTGGCGCGCTCAGCAATCCTGATCGGATGAGGTAGTGGCGGGCCCAGGCGACTCGGTTTCGAAGAGTTTGGCCGCCACTTGGTAATGTCTCTCCTTGATCCTCTTCTGTGAGGTTAAGCTTCGTCACCAGGGCGTTGACCGCGGCAGTCAGGGAATGTTCTTCCCCGTCGCTGGTAAGTTGCAGGAGCGGGAGCATCAATTTGTCAAAGCTTGGGATGGACATCGCTAAACAAGTCTAGGTGAGTTGTGGACTGCGAGTTACATCCGCTCGAGCTTGGCAAACTTCTCGACCAGCTTCTTGACCCCGTGCTGGTGGAAGCTCACTGTCAGCTTGGCCTCTTCCCCATCGCCTTCGCGGCGCACAACCTGGCCCTCGCCGTACTTGGGATGACGCACGCGCTGGCCGGTTTTGAAGCCGGTCGCGCCGGTTGGTGTCTCGATCTCGAGCTTCGGACGCGCACCACCGGCGCCGCCACGTGCACCAAAAAACTGCGCGATGTTATCGAGTGAGTTCGGCGAAGCGGCACCGGGTTTCCCCATCGTCCGCACCCCCGCGCCTACCCGCGCCGGCGTTCCAGCGCCCGGCCGCACTCCAGCACCCGCGGCAGGACGATAACTCTGGTCCTCATCCTCGTAGGAGTAATGCCGCTCGCCATCGCTCTCCGGCTTGCGCGCGCCGCCAAACTTTGACCCGGCGCCGCCGCCATAGCCCGAGCCGTAACCGGAAGATGACCCATAACTGCCCCAACCACTGACCCGTGTCTGCGCCGCCGCGCCGCCACCCACATCTTCGATCAGGTGCGCCGGTACCTCATCGAGAAAGCGCGACGGGATACTCGCCTCCGGCATGTCGTTGCCGTAGCGCCGGCGGTAGCGCGCACGCGTCAGCACCAGCGCATCCATGGCACGCGTCATGCCCACGTAGCACAGCCGGCGTTCTTCTTCCATCTGTGCCGGATCGTTGAGCGAGCGCGAATGTGGGAACAGGTTCTCTTCCATGCCCGACAGCAGCACCACTGGAAACTCAAGCCCCTTGGCCGCATGCAGCGTCATCAAGGTCACGCGCGCATCGGGATTGATCTTGTCGGTGTCGCTGACCAGCGCGGCGTGGTCGAGGAAATCGGACAGGGTCTCGCCACGCTCCTGCGCATCCTGTGCCGCGTTCGCAAGCTCCTTCAGGTTCTCGATGCGCGAAAAGGATTCTGGGGTACCTTCTTCTTCGAGCGCGCGGATATAGCCGGAGCGGTCATTGATAAAGCGGATGAGCTCGGGCAGAGTCGCCGCATCACCGGGCTTGCGGAACGCGGCTTCGGTCTCGGCATCGCGCTGCTGCCGCGCCGCGTCTGGAGTCAGCGCCTCAGTGCCGCCCAGCTGCTGCACGCGGGCGCGCCCGCTGTTGCGCTTAGGCGCCATGTCGTCCGCAAACGGGTTGAACGCCGCCGCGTCGAGCAATGGCGCTGCACTGCCTTCCGTTTTCGCATCGCTGAAGTCCGCCGGGTCAAAGCCCGCGGCGTCGAAGCCCGCATCGCTGAACCCGGATGTGTCGAAGCCTGCATCCGCATCCTGCGATGCGTCTTCGGCTGCGTCACCGCCCAGCGCGAGCATGCCCTGCACTGCATCGCCGAAAGCAAAACTCGTGTCATCGCCTGCGTGCAGCGTGCGATCGAGCTCGGTCGGCATATCGTCTCGCGTGTCTGCCGTGTGCCCGGCGCTCATCGCAAGCGTTGCCTCGGCATCGGTCGCAGCGCCGCCCGCTATATCGCTGCTCAGCTTATCCGCAAAGTCCGAGGCGAGCAGCGCGCGCGCATCCTCGATCATGCGCCGGAAGCTATCAAGCGCGATCAATGCGCGCGAAGGCAGCAGTCGATCCTTGAGCGCATGGCCGATCGCCGTATATGTACTCGTGCCGGTTTCAATTGCCACTCGTTCCAGTGTGTCGAGCGTTGTGCGCCCGATGCCGCGGGCCGGAGTGTTGATCACCCGTTGCAGCGCGACCGAGTCGTGCGGGTTCTGCACCACTTTCAGATACGAAAGGATGTCCTTGATCTCGGCGCGCTCGTAGAACGAGAAGCCGCCAACCATGGTGTACGAGATTCCGTAGCGCCGCAGTGACTCCTCTACCAGCCGCGACTGCGAGTTGGTTCGGTACAGCACCGCCGCACGCGGCTGCTCCACTGTTTCGCCCGCCTGGCGCAGGTACTTGTTGATGTAGTCGGCGATGAACAGTGCTTCGTTTTCACCATCGGGCGCTTCGTAGTAGCCGATCTTGGCGCCGCCCTCGCGCGCGGTCCACAGGTCCTTCCCCTTTCGCTGTTCATTGCGCGCAACCACCGCACCCGCTGCTTCAAGAATCACCTGCGTCGAGCGGTAATTCTGCTCCAGCCGGATCGTCTTGACGTCGGGAAAGTCTTTCTCGAACTCGAGGATGTTACGGATGTCCGCGCCGCGCCAGGAGTAGATACTCTGGTCCTCATCGCCCACCACACACACGTTGTATTCCGGCCCGGTGAGCAGCTTCATCAACTCGTACTGGGGGCGATTCGTATCCTGGTACTCGTCGATTAGCAGGTAGCGATAGCGACGGTTGTACCGTTCGCGCGTTTCCCCGCTGCTCTTCAGCAGGTGCACTGCTTCTAAGAGCAGGTCATCGAAGTCCAGCGCATTGTTCTTGCGTGTTTCCTTGCGATACGCCTCGTAGATATGCGCCACGCGCTCACTCTGCGCATCCGCAGCCTGCAGGTAGAATTCCTGCGGATCGAGCATGTGGTTTTTCGCCCACGAAATCTTCGAAAGCACCGTACGCGGCGTCAGTTGCTTGTCGTCCAGCCCCATGCGACGCATGATCGCCTTGACTACCTGCTGCTGGTCGCTCTCGTCGTAGATTGCGAAAGTGCGTGTCAGTCCGGTGCCGGCGGCGACCTCGGCCGGCGTGCGCAGGGCCTCAATATCGCGTCGCAGCATGCGCACGCAGAAGGAATGAAAGGTCGCCAGCAGCGGCTTGGCCAGGGTCGACGAGCCGATCAGCTTCTCTACCCGCTCGGCCATCTCCTTCGCCGCTTTGTTTGTAAAGGTCACCGCGAGGATGGCATCGGGCGCGACCCCGCGCTCCTCGATCAGGTAGGCGATGCGATGCGTGATGACGCGGGTCTTGCCGGAGCCAGCGCCGGCCAGCAGCAGCACGGGGCCATCCACGGCTTCAACCCCCGCAGCCTGCTGCGGGTTCATATTCTGGAGTAAGCGGCTCAACATGATGGGTTCGGGATCTCCTCCAGTGTACCCTCTGTCGCCGGGACGGTATCCTTACTCGAGAGACACTTCCTTACTTTCTGGTATGTTTATTGCAGCAGGAGGTAGCCATGCCATCCGCAACAATCACAACCAAAGGGCAGATCACCATCCCACTGGAAGTGCGCCAGAGGCTGGGGCTTGAAGCAGGCGATCGACTCGAGTTTGTTCGCGACGAGAGCAGTGGAGCGTACCAACTGATCCCGGCGAAAGTAGCGGTTATGTCGCTCCTGGGTGTTCTCCCGAAGCCCAAGCGACCTGTGACCATCGAGGAGATGAACGAGACGATCCGTGAGCAGGGCGCTTCAGCCGGATGATGCTTCTCAGGTGATCGGACTGGATACAAATATCGTTGTACGCATGCTGGTGCAGGATGACCTTGCGCAGTCCGCGAAGGTCGAGGTCCTCATGCGAACGCTTACTCCCGCCTATCCCGGCTTCGTCTCTCATCCGGTTCTGATGGAGCTGGTCTGGGTCTTGTCTTCGCGTTACGAGTATGACCGAACGCAGGTGGCCCATGTGCTGGAGCTTCTGCTCCGCGCTGTGGAGCTCAAGGTGGACCAGCCGGACATCGTCTGGAGTGTGCTGCGCGCCTACCGTCAGACCCGGTGCGACTTCGCTGACCTCCTGATTGAGCAAACGTGCTCCGCAGCAGGCTGCGATGAAACGGTAACCTTCGATGTGGGTTCGTCGAAGCGAACTGGTCTGCGGTTACTTCGCTAAGCTGGGAACATGCCTTCGTCCGCACGCTATGTCTGTGTTTTCTGCGCGTCCAGTATGGGCAGCCACCGGGAGTACCAGGTGGAGGCCGCGCGCCTCGGCACCCTGCTCGCGCAGCACGGCTTCGGCCTGGTGTACGGAGGCGCTTCTGTCGGGCTGATGGGTGCTGTCGCTGATGCGGTGCTTGCTGGCGGCGGCCCGGTAGTCGGCGTGCTTCCTGCAGTCCTCAAAGATCGTGAGATCGCGCATCCCGGCCTGACGGAGCTGCACTACGTCGCCAGCATGCACGAGCGGAAGGCGATGATGGCCGACCGCGCGGCGGCCTTTGTCGCACTGCCCGGCGGCTTCGGCACGCTCGACGAGTTCATCGAAATTCTCACCTGGGCCCAGCTCGGCATCCACGCCAAGCCCTGCGTTCTCGTCAATACCCGCAGCTACTACGACGGCCTGCTGCAGTTTCTGGATCATGCCATCGGCGAAGGCTTTATACGCGCCCGGCATCGGGATGCGATCCAGGTGGCTGCCACGGCCGATGCGGCGATTGACCTCCTCGCGCCGCTGGGTCCCTGAGCGATGTCCAGCCACGCGCCTCGCTAGCGATCTCGCCAGTCCTGCGACTGCCAACGCCTTGACGAACAGGCCGCCAACGGATCGCGCCTGCAAGCTTCGCTGCCGCCGGTCAGTGTGCCGCACCAGCCGGCAAGCGGCACGCGGTCCGGCGGGTGGCTGTTGCCGAAAGGACTGCCGTGCCGCGGCAAGGCCAGTGCAGAAGAATAGCGAGAGGCCGCCGCCCGGCGTAAGCGAATCATCCGCCTGATAGGACTGGCTTTCACTGCGCCGGGCTCGCCTCGCTCCTCCCCGTGCGGCAGAGCTCGCATTGGCAGTGCCGCCGCAGGAAATCCCACGAGTAGATCCCGCTGGTATGGCCGTCATTCCAATGGAAGGAGACAGCATAGCGACCTACCTGCTGCACAGAGTCAGGACGGGCCGGCGCCTGATACATCGGCAGCAGGGCCGCAGGCTGTGCGCGGGCGACGCCCACGGGCCGGCCCTCTTTTTCCCGCTCGTCATGGCAGGTGGCGCAGGGGCAGGCCACGCGTAGCCAGGCAAAGGTCCACTGGCTGTGATGGCCATCGCGCCAGTCGATCTCCATGCCGGTGCCTTCTGTCTTGAACACCCGGACCTTGACGGGTTCGGTCGCTTCCCGCACCAGGGGGCTGTGCTCCGCGTCTGCCCGCTGCGCCTGCTCCTTGCTGACCAGGCGAAAACCTTCGTGACTCATGACACTTTCCCTCCAACAAAGCCTGAAACGCAAATGGCGCGAGTTACAAAGCGCCGTTTCTCCAGAAGAAGTAGCCGGCCATGGCAAAGCCAAGCCCTGTGACCAGGCTGCGCGTGACCCGCGCATCGATC
>CAXTEW010000174.1:0-6392 GCA_964243175.1 uncultured Acidobacteriaceae bacterium | reverse complement strand
CTTGTTCACTCATTCGTTCTTTCTCCCGTAGAGCGGATTGCGCAAGAGTGAGAGTTGGATGCACGGAGTGCAGTGGTTCAGCTTTGGAAATCAAGTTGCCACAAAGCGACTCTGCGAGAAGGTGCGTTTGGTCAACGCTAGACTCGCCGAGTGGATAGGCTCGGGTTATCGTGGAACTGGCATGTTCCCCTTCTTCATCAGGTCTGCACCGGTACAGGCGGGATCCGGCCTGCTGTCGATGGCGATCATGGTGAAAGAGTTTTGATTTTGGCGAACCCTGGCAAAGAGTGGTGGAAGATCACGTGAGACTGACGTTGCCGTGGCCGTATCAATGAACTCTGCTAGATCGATCTCGATTTGGAAGTTGTGATTGCCTGAGGAGCAAGCGCGCACCGGGCCGTATTGGATCTGCGGCCTGTTCTTACTCTGAAGGTAGTCAAAGCGATCTCTCGTTGAGTGGAGCGACTGGGTGGGTTCCTCAGTCCACTTCTGCGAATCGATCCATGGCGATTGAAGCCATGCATCGACGAAATCCCGCGCGTTGTCTGCGATAGGCTGGAGGCGTTCGAGCTTGTTCCCTGTCGTCCGAAAGCGATAGATACGTGGTCGCGTAAACAGGGTTTCGAAGTCGAGTGAATCGTCCCAAACGCGCATCTGAAAGCCGTCTGAGGTGTGCTTGAGTGCAGGGGGCATGTGCTCGAATCGACTATAGCCTTCATCCAGGTGGGCGAGCGATGCCTGCGATAGATGTTCGTCAGCCGGACGTAGCAGATCAACGTGGAATCGACTCTCGCGCGAAGTGCACCAGGGAGTTCCATAGGCTACCGCGATGAGCGGATCATGGCCGGGGCCAGGCACAAGACCGTACACAAAGAAATCACCAAAGGCGTCGGATGGCTGAGTGTACTTGTTGCTATGCCAATCGAGTGATTGTTGCCATGCATGCTTGGTGCGACGGAAGACTAGAAGTACATGGTTATCACCACAGCCGACGGAAAAGGAGAGGTCAACCGCGAGCGCATCTGGCTTACTCGATAGGGAATCAACATGCACGGTGAGGCTGTCACCATAGATGTGATCAGGGTAGCCATTGCGTTGCTGTGTAGCAGATGCCGGACGGTTAGCCCCGAGAAGGAAAGCTAGATGCCGCTCGACCTGTCGAGGTACCGCATTAGAGCTTGCATTGCAATGCATGTAGTCCTGAACTGTGGATACAAGAGCGTTCAGCAAAGAGGGGACGCCGCTTCGAGCAGCCGGAGGCGCGTCAACCGGCATGCTTTCCTTGGTTTCAGGGATCGCGAAAAGCTTTGCTTGTAGAGCGTGAACTTCGGCAAGCGATTGCTGAGGAGCATTAGGAGCGCAAGTCTGCGCGCGTGCGGATGCGGTGAGTAGAAGCATTATTAATATTCCGGTTCGCATGGAAAACATCTGCCACGCTAGCATACTGGCGTTGGCTCGTTCCCTCGAAACGTCTTCAGCAGCGATCAGCGGGCAGCCTCTCCCAATCCGCTAGATTGTCAGGTTGACAGACGGGGCTGGGTTTGGGAAACTTGGAATTGCCGCGTGACCGTCGCTTGATGCGAAAGGACACAGGCAAGAGTGCCGTAGTGGCGGAATTGGCAGACGCGCGTGGTTCAGGTCCACGTACTCGCAAGGGTGTGGAGGTTCGAGTCCTCTCTTCGGCACCAGACATACAAGCAGCAATGGTAAGCACGAGCGGCCTTCAGGCCGCTTTTTGTGTTTCTGGATACCGGGTAAGCCCTGGTTTCGGCGCCTGCTCAGGGGAGCGCCTGCGCATACGCGGCGTAGACGCCCTCGAAGACCGCATCCCAGCTAGCGCTCGCGGCGTAGCTCCGCGCGTGTTGCCGCATGCGTGCATGCTTTTCCGGGTCGGTAATCAGGCTGGCGACAGCAGCGGCGAACTGCTCGTCCGCGGCTACCAGGCCGCCGCCTCCAGACACATTCCCCGGGACGCTCCCAGACGAGCGCACGATATGCGCGGGGCCGCCGTCCGGGGTCACAATGGCGGGCACGCCACAGGCCATCGCTTCCAGCACAACATTGCCGAAGGTGTCGGTGTGCGAGGGAAAGAGGAAGCAGTCCATGTTGCTGTACGCCTCGGCCAGCGCCGGGCCACGCAGCACGCCCGGGAAGCCGGCGCCGGGAAGCTGGGCGCGCAGGGAGGCTTCCTCGGCCCCCTGGCCAACGATCAGGAAGCGGAGGCGGGGGCTGGCGCCATCCCGACCATCGGAGAAGCCCAGCGTTCGCAGTTCCTGCGCGATGCGTGGCAGCAGGGCGACATTCTTCTCAATCGAGAGACGCCCCACGTAGCCCAGCGTCCAGACACCGCTTGTCACTGGTGAAGGCGTGGTGCGATGGCCCGGGGAGAAAAGCTCTGCATTGATGCCGCGCGTCATCAGCAGGCACGGGCGACCGGTTGCGGCGGCCAGCAGCGTGCACAACTCAGGATTGGGCGCGAACAGGATCCGCGCGCTCCGGTAGAACAAGGCTGCAGCACGCAGCGCGGTCTGCTCAATCGCTCTTGCGGCGGCAGCGCGTTGACTCGGCGGTAGCAGGCGCAGCGCCCAGCCCGAGCGGCGTGCCGCATACTCGTGCACATTGGTGTGCCAGGAAGCAGCGAGCGGGATGCCGAGCTTGTGCGCCAGCGCTGCTCCCAGCATGCCCAGCTCACTGGGCCCCGTGATGTGCAGGATGTCTGGACGGAAGGCGCGAAGGGCGCGCTGGATGGCCGAGGCATGGCGGAGGAAGAACGGGTCGTAGCGGAGATCCTTGTCAAGCGCAAAGGATGCCGCGCCGCGTGGCAGCTGCAGTGTTTCCACACTGTCCCGCTGCGTTCGCTGCAGCGCTCCACTGCCGGCGCACACACACAGGAAGGGTTTGCCGGTGCGCCCGGCCCACGCGGTGAACTGGCGCGCGGTATGGGCGACGCCGTTTACCTCGTGATAGGAGTCAGGGAAAAAGGCGACCCGGGGAACGCGCGGCATGGGCCCAGTCTATGCGCTCTCTTGTTTCCGCAAATGGTGGAGGCGGAAAGCAGATCCTTCGACTAGGCTGCGCTCCGCTCAGGATGGCCCGGCTCTCTCTGAACGCGAATTTGGGTAAGGAATAGAGCGCATCCATGCTCTTCTCTTTTCCCAATCCATCCTGTTAGAAAAGAAGCGGGTCATCCTGAGCGTAGCGGAAGGACCTGCGGTTGCCCTTTATGCGCGCGCCCCAAGCAACTACTCCCCAAGCGCCAACTGCAGCTCGTTCCGCTCCGACCAGGCATGGCGCAGACCGCGGTACACGGGCTGCGAGCCAAGCAGGCGGACACACTGCAGCGCCAGGGTGATGTAGTTCGGCGCCGCGCCCGTGGGCCACAGCTCGGAGATAGGCTGCGGGACGCCATCGGCATCGGGATGGAAAACACGCTCATCCCAGCGGCGCGAACCCTGCGGAAAGTCAGGGTAGTCGCGGATCACGTCCAGCGTGGAACGCAGGACGCGGTGCTTGAACGGCTCCATATATTGCGGCATAAAGAGCACGTGGCTGCGCCCTTCGTAGCGCACCTCGTGCACAAACTCGGTAAAGGTCGTGGCATTGGTCAGGTTGAGGTTCGCGTTCGGTTCCATGCCGTGGCGATCGCCGCCTGAGATCAGCAGCTTGCCATAGTCGCGCGCCATCGTCCGGACCTCGCGATTCTCCTTCCACGTGCGCAGGCCGTTCAGCTCCAGGGCGTGGATGTACTGCCCGTTCTCGGCCATGAACTGCCTCAGCAGAGCCGCGTGCCGTGCGGCGCCCACCAAGTACAGGTCCCACATGGGGTGGTTGAAAATGATGAGCACGTTCGGCAGCGCGTGGAGCGCGCCGAGTAATTCGGGCAACCGCGCGTTAGAGGCCGGGTTCGCCGTGAAGTCGGCAAAGAGCTGCATCCAGCTCTGCCCCGCATCGCTGGGCAGATTGTGGATGCCGAGGTGGAAGCTCTGATCGCCACCGTAGGGCACGCTCCACTCGACAGACACAGGGATGTGGCGCGCGGAAGCTACGGTACGCAGCAGCATCGGCGCCTGGATGGTGTCATGGTCTGACAGTGAAACCAGCGGTCGCAGGCCGAGCTTCAGGATCTGCTCACTTTCGAGATCAAAAGCCAGCTTGGGCGTCAGCGGCGGCGTCCAGTAGCTGGCGGCATAGTCGACCTTGATGCGGTGGTTGCGCCTGGCGCGGTTCTCGATGCGAGAAACCGTCGGCTGGAGCCAGTGGATGCGCTTTCCCAGCGCCGCGATGAAGTCGAGTGTTTCCCGGGACTGGTTGGTGTGACTGTGGAGTGAAACACCGGTGATGTAGCTGTCGGGTGCTTCCTCATCCTGCCAGAGATACGAGACCTGCCTGAGCTTGCCCATGGATTACTCCTCACAGTCAAAAGGGCGCGCGAAGCCGCGCACCCTTTCGTTCAGTGTTCCAGACCTACCCGGAATTGCCGGCCAAAGCATGGGTCGATCATGCGGCTGCCCTGTGAATGGGGCATGACGGTCAGGCGAATGGCTCGGGAATATAGCCTTCCTCGGTACTTTGGTGATCGATATCTCGCGCCAGGATGGCTGCTTAACGGCGGGTATGCGCGATCTCTGGCAACAGGTATTCCTCTGTCCTGGTCTCGTCCGGAGGAATGTGCAGGCTGGCCTGCAGCAGCGCCAGTGCGGCTGCCGGGGTGTCGGCATAGGTAAACAAAGCGCGATCGCGCGGAGAGATGGCGCCGGCTTCGATCATGGCGTCCATGTTGAGCACACGCTGCCAGTAACTGCTGCCGTACAGGATCACGGTCAGGTTGTTAGCCAGCTTGCCGGTCTGTGCCAGGGTGAGGATCTCGAATAACTCGTCCATGGTTCCGAAGCCGCCGGGGAAAACGACCAGCGCCTTGGCCAGGTAGGCGAACCAGTACTTGCGCATGAAGAAGTAATGAAAGTCAAAGGACAGCTCGGGGGTGATGTAGCGATTGGGCTGCTGCTCGAACGGCAGCCGGATGTTGAGTCCGATACTCTTGCCACCGGCCTCGTACGCCCCGCGGTTGGCCGCCTCCATGATGCCCGGCCCGCCGCCGGAGCACACCACGAAGCGATGGTAGCCCCCGTGCGACGCATCGGTCAGCGTCTGTGTCCACCGCGTATGCAGAAAGGCGAGCCGGCGCGCGTCCTCGTAGTACTGCGCCATGGCGAGGGCTGCTTCCACTCGTTTGCCGGGCGCAGGCTGCTCGGCCGCCGGGGCCAGCTCGACCGATCCCTGGTTGGCCAGCAGCTCGATTGTCTCGGCCTGCATGGGGTCACTCTGCTGCTCAGCCTGCTCTCGCGAGTGGAAGCGTGCCGAGCCGAAGAACACGACCGTATCCCGGATCCGCTCGCGGCGAAACCGGGCCAGTGGCTCGGAGTACTCAGACAGGATGCGCACAATGCGGCCGTCCGCGCTGTTCAGAAACTCCGGACTTTCGTAGGCGAGGGTGGAACGGGGGAGCGGCTCTGGTTCACGCATGAGGCAAAGCATCGCCGGAGTAGCCGGGCAGCGTCAAGGCGGCACAAGAGGCAGTCGCTATGGACTAACGCAGTTCCGCGGCGTTCCTGGCCTCGATGACCGCGAGGATGACGTTGAGCACGCCCAGGCCTGAGAACAGCCCGCGCGCGAAACCACTATTCGCAATCGTGAGCAGAAACGGGTCGTAGGTAAACAGGTTGTTCTGGGTCCAGAAGGGCAGCCATGGCAGCGCAAACACCAGCAGACCAAGGTACAGCCGAACGATGATGCGGATGACGGCCTCGATGCGCGTCATCCAGGGGATGGCATGCCGAGTACTCGCGGCACTTTGCTGCGCGTTGGCCCGCGACGTTGTGCCGGGCCGTGCTGGGTCGCGCGGATTGGGAGGGAAAAGATTTGGCTGCTGCGCCATGCTTCCAGTGAACCGTACCGCGTGTGCGCGTGGTAGCCGGGCTACCAGGAGTCAAGAGCGGGCAGCCGGCCATGGCTGCCCGCGAGGGAGCAGGGTGGAGCGTCAGGCGGAAGGCGTCGCGTTGCGGCGAGGACGCCGGTTGGCCTGCAGCACCTTCTTGCGGAGTCGCAGCGACTTCGGCGTGACTTCGACCAGCTCGTCTTCCGCGATGAACTCGATGGCCTGCTCCAGGTTCATCGTTTTGTATGGCACCAGTCGTACGGCTTCATCAGCCGACGAGGCACGCATGTTGGTCAGCTTCTTTTCGCGCACGACGTTGACGTCTAGATCGTTGTCGCGCGAATGCTCGCCGATAATCATGCCCTCGTACACCTCGACCCCAGAGGGCACAAACAGGATGCCGCGATCCTGCAAGCCGTTCAGCGCATAGGTCGTAGTCGGGCCGGTGCGATCCGAG
>CAXTEW010000173.1:0-6469 GCA_964243175.1 uncultured Acidobacteriaceae bacterium | reverse complement strand
TGAACGATAGTGCAGGGGAGATAGCGGCCGCTACCCTGCCACAGGTGCATCTGCTTCGCTTCAAGACAGTGGCCTCCGACTACGAGCAGCGCGACGTGGATGCAGTCTGGACGGTGTGCACTCCAGACACCGCTGCCAATTTTTCAGCGGTCGCGTACTTCTTTGGGCGCTCGCTGCAGCAGCAGCAGCACGCGCCCATGGGTCTGATCGATTCGACCTGGGGCGGCACACCTGTTTCTTCCTGGCTTAGTCTCGACGGCATGAGCGCGGATGCATCGCTCATGCCGGAGTTTGCCGCGCGCGTCCCCATGCAGGAATCGCAAGGAGATGTTGCCGCCATGGCCGCGGCAGAAAAGCGCGAAGATGCAGCAGCCCTCGCTGCCGGCCAGCCCCTGCCGAAACATCCGTGGCACCCCGACCCAGGCTCGTGGCAACCCACGGCGATCTTCAACGGCATGGTGGCGCCTGCAACGGATTACACCATTAAGGGTGTGCTCTGGTACCAGGGGGAAACAGATAGTTCCGTCGAGCGCGGCCCGCTCTACGAGCATGCGTTTACCGACATGATCACGGACTGGCGTGCCCGCTGGCGCGAGGGTGATTTCCCATTCCTGTTTGTACAAATCTCAAGCTTCACTTCGGTCCCGGCAGAGACCTGGGGCGTCGTTCGTGAAGCGCAGCGCCGCACCCTCAAGCTTGCCAATACCGCCATGGCCGTGTCGCTCGATGTAGGCAAACCGGATAACGTGCACCCGCCTGACAAACAAACGATCGGCAGCCGCCTGGCACTGGCGGCGCGCGCTGTAGCCTACGGGGAACACGTGGAATACAGTGGACCCTTGTTTCGTGAAGCCACCGTCGAGAACGATGCTATCCGCGTGTACTTCACTCATGCGGAGGGACTCACGGCAAAGGGTGGAGAGCTGCAGGGCTTCGATCTGGCCGGCCGGGACAAGCATTTCCATGCTGCGCATGCAACGGTAAGTGGAGAAAGCGTCGTTGTGCATGCGGACGGCGTAGACCACCCGGCGTACGTTCGCTACGCGTGGGCGAACGCGCCCATATCTGCGAATCTCTACAATCACGCGGGACTGCCTGCATCCACTTTCACCTCGGAGCTGCACATCCCGGTGCCCTGCGCACAAGGCTGCGGCCAGTAGCAGGCTCCTGCATTTCTTCGCTGCCGTGGAGGCCCGGGTCTCCACGTGCCAAAGCCTGGTTGTTTGCTCTACGATGGCTCCCATGTTCAAGAGCCGGCCTACCGCCTTCTCCACTCTCTGCTATGTGCTGCTCGTGACGCTGTGTGCGTCTGCCGCGCAGGCACAGGCACCGCCTCCCATCCGCGTCGCCATAATCGGGTTAGTGCACGGGCACGTGCAGGGTTGGTTCGACTCACTCTCGTCTCACCCCGAGGTCCAGCTGGTCGGCGTCGCTGAGCCGGATGCTTCCCTGCGCGCGCGCTATGCTGCGCATTACCATCTGCCGCAGACACTCTTCTATCCCTCGGAAGAGGAGTTGCTGGCTCATAGCGAGCCGCAGGCTGTGCTCGTGTATACCTCGATCGCCGGGCACCGCGCCGCGATTGAACAGGCAGCGCGCAGGCACATTGCCTCGATGGTAGAGAAGCCCCTGAGTACCACCCTTGCCGATGCGCTTGCTATCGAGCACATTGCAGGCACATACCAGGTCCCCGTCCTGGTGAACTATGAAACCACCTGGTATGCCTCGAACACCGCGGCCGCCAAACTTCTTTGGAGCGGGCAGGCCGGTGAGCTGCGCAAGCTCATCGTGCAGGACGGGCACAGCGGTCCAAAGGAGATTGGCGTTGGCCCTGAATTCCTCTCCTGGCTTACCGATCCGGCACAGAATGGAGCCGGATCGCTCTTCGATTTCGGCTGCTACGGCGTCGATCTTGCGACCTGGCTGATGCATGGCGAGCTTCCGCTGACCGTCACCGCGGTGACCCAGCACATCAAGCCACAGGTCTATCCGCATGTGGAGGATGAGGCGACGATGATCCTCACCTATCCGCATGCGCAAGTGATTATCGAGGGCTCATGGAATTGGCCATTCGGCAGGAAGGACATGCAGGTGTACGGTGCCACCGGCTACGTGAATACGGTTGAAGAAAATGGGCTGCGCATTCGCCTGCAGGGCGAAGCCACCGAGCACACTACATCCGCTCCGCCGCTGCCCCCGCTTGAGAACACTCCTTTGCATTACCTCTCCGCGGTGCTGCGTGGACAAGTACAGCCCCATGGCGATCTGTCGTCGCTTGATACCAACGTCAAGGTCATGCGTATTCTCGATGCAGCGCGCACGTCTGCGCAGACAGGTCGAACCGTCCATCTGGATCCCGCGGGCGGTACGCAGTAGCATTTCCCTACAAGACTTTCGGTTTTGACGAGGCTGAAGGCAGCCTGAGCGAAGCCTAAGGACCCGCGGTAACCGTCCAACAAACAACGCGGGTGCTCCACGTCTCGGCCCTGAGACGTGGGTTCAGGCCTACACGCCAGCCCCATCATCGGCTCCTACTCCGAAAGATCTGCTTTCCCCACCCCACAAGCGAGCGACTTTGCCGCCGAACTGCTGTCCTCTCGACATAACAAACCACTAAGGAGGAGCGGCGATGGAAAATTTCCGCCTCAAGGTCTTTCGCGTTGTCAGCCGCCACCTGAACTTCAGCCGTGCAGCAGAAGAACTCATGCTGACGCAACCCGCCGTCACCCAGCAGATCAAGGCGCTTGAGGATGAGTACGGCGTTTTGCTATTTGATCGCGGCGGCGGCCGCATCCGGATGACCCTCGCTGGAGAAACACTGCTTCCCTATGCCGAGCGACTGCGCAGCCTCGCGGACGAAGCCTACTCCGCCGTCGCCTCTGTGGGTGGCTCCAGTGCTGGCACGCTTCATCTCGGCGCATCGCAGACCATCGGGCAGTATCTGCTGCCGAACCTTGTATCTCAATTTCTGCACGCACACCCGCGCGTCCAGGTTTCGGCAAAGAGTGGCAACACCGATGCTGTCCTGGAAATGCTCGTGTCTCACCGTATCGAGCTGGCGTTGATCGAAGGTCCGGCGCTTAGAAAAGATGTGCACGTTGAGCCGTTCATGCGTGACGAGATGGTGTTAGTCGTGCCAGCAGGCCACGAGTGGGCCGACCAGGAAGTCTCACTGGATGCGCTGCAAACAGCACCGCTGCTGATGCGCGAGTTTGGATCCGGATCGCGCCGGGTAATTGAGCAGGCATTGAGCCAAGCAGGAGTGCCTGCCAAATTAATGACGATCCCCATGGAGCTCGACTCGACAGAAGGGCTGCTCAGTGCGGTGGAAGCAGGCCTTGGGGTCACCTTTGTTTCCCGCTGGGCAGTGCGTAACCAACTGCGACTGGGCACACTGCGACTGGCGCATATCCGGGCGCTGGAGCTCTCCCGCATGTTCTCGCTTGTCTATGTTGCCGGGCCCGAACCGGCCAGGAACGCGGGCGCGTTTCGAAGCTTCCTTACCTCATTCTCAGAGCAGTCGCAACACCAGGTTCACGAGGTCTCCACATTGGGTTGAGGCAAGCAATCTGTCACCATGCATCGGCCCGATCGATTCGCACCTGGTCCAGAGATGCATGCATATTGGTGCAGGTTGAGTTAGTCTATTCCACATGGCAAACAAAGATGTACTAGCAGCAATTGACAGAGAAATTACACGTCTTCAGCAAGCCCGCACCATCCTGGCCGGAGAAGATGATGAGGCGCCCCGGGGCCGTGGCGCGGCGAAGCAGGTCATCAAGAAGAAGGTTGGCCGTCCCGCAGGCACCAAGCGCGTACTAAGTACCGAAGCACGCAAGCGGATCGCGGATGCACAGAAGAAGCGCTGGGCTGCACAGAAGAGTGCCAAATAAACGCAGCTGCCGCAAAATTCCGCAGCTGCTATGGACACGCGCTCTGCCCGGAGCTATCTTTCAGGGCGCCGGAGATAGCATGGCGGCGAGGCTAACATGCACCGCTGGATTGCTTTTTAAGTAGTTCGCAGCTGTGTGGAAGTAAGTCAGTATGGATACGCACTGCTGCGTCATCCATACCGCGGGCCCGTTACTTCGGGCCCGTACCTACATCGAGAAAGCAGGCTGAATTCCTCAGCACGCTGTCAGAGCTAGCGAGACGGCGGCGCGTTGATCTACTCAAGCACCGTGGCTGCTAAGCCAGCGCTGCGTCAGCATCGCCGCTGTCGGCATATCGCCGGCGCCTGTACCAGCGACGGGCGCAACCTCTGCTTCCTTCTGTTCCTGTGTTCTGCGCATATCCGCTGCAGACACGTACACGGGCCTCGCCGGCACTGGTCCGCTCAGTGCGGACGCTGCCTGCGGCGATGCTTTGCCGGCTTTGCGTGTCACGCTTTCCCGGGTACCGTGCGTCGCGGTCTGCCTGGCGCGTGGCTTCCGGCGCGCCGACTCGTCTGCTTCGAGTAGAGGCAGGCACAGGCGCTCTTCGAGCACCGCAGGCTCCAGCGTTTCCGCCAGCATGAGCACCTCTTCCAGCGGAAGCGACTCTGTCCGGTCTGGCCCGGTATCCGGCAGCGCTTCCGCATACTGCGTCTTCTGCTTGCGCAGCTTGATGATGGGTTCTGGTGACGAAGCTAACAGTTCACGAGCCTGGTAAAGACGATCCAGCTCTGCATCGAGAATGGCAAGTATGTAAGGATACGACATGAGAGATTCCTATTTTATCCCGTTCGCAGCTATAAATGCGAAACGCAGTTGTGGGCCTGTGGAGAAAGAGTTCCTTATTCGATACATAGGTTACGGGCCTATCGAGTCATTTGACCGGCTGCCGCGTACGCATCACCGGCCGATATGCCCCAGCGCCATACCGATCACATAGGTCACTGCGCCCTCGAGTGCCCCGACAAATGTCATTTCGATCCCGCTGCTCCACCAGGAACGAATCGTAATCAGCGACTTAGCGGCGCCGACTGCGAAGTGTGCGACGAGCGAAACCACTGCTGCAATGATGACCGCACGTATCCCCGAAGTGAAAAAAAACGGCACGATCGGGAAGAATGCGCCGACGGCTGTCGAAAGCGCCCCCGTGATCGCCGAGGTCCAGGGCTTGCTGAGCCCTTCCTCTGTTGTATCCAGTCGCTCGCGGGCCAGCGCCTGCACCAGCCTCTTCTTGTCTTCGGCGAGGCGGTCGACAAACCGGTCCGCATCCTCGGCAGCGAGGCCGCGCACCTGGTAGGTCAGCGATAACAACTCGCGCGCTTCGGCCTCGTTCAAGGCAACGGCTTCTTCCTCCCGCGCGTATTCGGCTTCGTAGATCTCGCGCTCGCTCTTGGCCGCCAGGTAGGCGCCCGAGCCCATCGAGAGCGCACTGGCGACCATACCCGCCAGGCCCGCGATCAGCACGAAGTGGCTGTTGCCGAGGGTCGCGCCGGAAACGCCCGAAACGATCCCGAAGATCGAGCCGAGTCCGTCATTGACGCCGTAGATCGCGTCACCGATCCAACTCGCCGCATGCGGCCGGCCTTTTCCACGCGCCGCGATCAGCTCGTCCAGGGCGTGTTGCGCATCGCTTGCTGCCTCCGGCGCCAGGGGCATGCGATCGCGGATCAAGTTGCCGAGCACGCGGTAATGCTGCTGCTCATCTTCGATTACCTCGCGCAGGATGCCTATGCTGGCCTCATCGCCCAACTCCCGCAGCTGCCGGCCATACTTCGCGACGTCGCGGCTTTCGTCGAGCTCCAGCCTGCGCAGCGCCAGTGCGTCCCCGCCTACCCGGTTCGCAAGACTGTTTGCCTCGCCCTCGGCTGGCCCCTTGTAACTCGGCGTCGCGCCCCCAAGTACCGCGATACGCTCCGCCCATAGCGCTGCATGGTGCTTTTCGGCGCGTGCCAGGGCGCGCAGGGCACTGCGCCGCTGCGGGTCGGCTTCTCTTTCAGCCAGTGTCGCGTAGGTGCGGAACCCGTTCATCTCCGCCTGCCAGTTCCCATCCAGGGCTTGCAGCAGACGATCATTCCTTGTATCGATTGCCATTCCGGTTCCGTTACCCTTTGTGCTGCAGCCTGCGGTCCACCGTTTCTCCTGGGAGCCGCTTCGGAGATAAGGCGCAAGCACCCGCGAAAACGACGAGGAGATTCTGGAAGCCTGCTGCATTGCGGAGTCCTGCCGCGGCGGCTGCGTCCCTTGGAGCATACATGCCCCCGGGACTCCCACCTTGCAGCCCGGCCAAATCGGCCAGGTGCTATCAGGGCGTACCTATGTCTCGCGCAACCTGTCTCCGCGCATGCTGCAGAGCAGGAACCGCTACCATGGAGCCAGCAGCGCCGCGAGGGAAAGGGTCCATGTCCACGAACGAACCACAGGCACGACTGCAGCACGCCGGCAGCCCGGCGGCGGCACCCGCACCCCCGGAACCTACCCATGCGCAGCGTGTGCGGACGCTCTTTTCCCTCTCCACGGTCGCGGTTCTCTCAACCCTG
>CAXTEW010000172.1:0-6497 GCA_964243175.1 uncultured Acidobacteriaceae bacterium | reverse complement strand
CGCTCCATCTCGCGCACTGCATTCTTGAGCGCGTTGGCGGCGAGTTTCGGTTCGGTAATGATGGGTGTGAACAGGTGCGGCACGCCCTCGTACATGCCGAGCTCGACGCGCTTGGGATCGACGAGGATGAGGCGAACCTGCTCGGGTGTCGACTTATAGAGCACGCTCATGATCATGGCGTTGATCGCGACCGACTTACCCGAGCCGGTCGAGCCGGCGATCAGGACGTGGGGCATGGTGGCCAGGTCGGCGACGACGATGCCGCCATTAATGTCCTTGCCCATGGCCATGGTGATGCGCGACTTCGAGTTAGCGAAGCCATCCGCCTCGATGATGTCGCGCAGCCAGATGGTTTCGCGCTCGGCGTTCGGCACCTGGATACCGACAGTCGATTTGCCGGCCATGCGCTCGATCAGGATCGACTCGGCCGCCATGGCAAGACAGAGATCGTCGGCCAGGCCGGTGACGCGGGAGTACTTAACGCCAGCCTCCGGGCGGAACTCGAAAGTCGTAACGACAGGTCCGGGATTGATCTGGACGACCTGGCCGCCGACATCAAACTCGCCGCACTTTTCTACCAGCACCTGGGCCTCGGCGCGCAGGGCCTCCTCGCGGATGGTGACCGACTCTTCCGAGCGGTGGAGCAGGGTGGTGGGCGGTAGCTTGTAGGTGCTGGTGTAACCCGGGACGGAGCGGGCCGTCATGGTGACGGGGCGCTGGTCGGCATCGGCGCGGGTGCCGAACGCGGGCCCAGCCTGCTCCTGCGGACGGGCCTGGGCGGTGGGTCGCTCTCCTGCTTCCGGTGCCGGCGAGAAAATAGCGGCTGGACGTTCTTCCCAGATCTGCACGGTGTGTCGCGGTTCTGTGCTTGCTTCGAGTGGCAGTGCCTGCGCGGCCGCCTGCCCGGCTGCCTGGGGTTGGGCGCCTGGCAGCGTCGCTGTCACGAAAGCATCATCGTCCCAGCCGCTGGCCACGGGCGGCCGGCCATCCTGGGTCTCAGCAAAGCTGCCGCGCCGCGTCGATAAAGACAGCGGCGTCGGAGGAGGTGCGATTCCCGTTCCCTCGCCAGAGACGGCATGCTCCTGTTCGCGCAGTGTGTCGAGTTCCTGCTGGTCGGCCTGCTGCTGCTGCCGGGCAAGCTCCTTTTCTTCCTTTCGGGCGGCGCGGGCTCCCTGGCGCTCGGAAGCATGGCGGGCCCGTGCGGCGCGCCAGTTCCGCCAGCGGTCGCGCCATGCAGCCAGAAAGGCAAAGCGGACCAGCAGAGACTGGCGACCCGTGGCAAAGCTGAACGAGGTCAGCAGGTACACGGCAATCGCCGCAAGGAAGAACAGCAGAACACAGGCGCCGGGATAGTTGATGTAGGCGACCAGCGTATCGAGCAGCAGCATGCCCACAACCCCGCCGGCGGGAATCGCGCCAAAGAGAAGCAGGTGCGCAGGCAGCAGCGCGAACACGGCGGGCATGATCAGGACTGCGAGCAGGACACCAGCCAGCTTGACCCAGGGCGCCGCGGCGGCGCGCGAACGGATCCAGCTGATGCCGAGGAGGATGAGCAGCAGCGGCAGGGCGAAAGCAGCGGCGCCTTCCAGTTGCAGCAGCAGGTCGCTGCAGGCGGCTCCGATGGGCCCGATCCAGTTGCGGGTCGCAACCGCACCTGCCGTATCGAGCGATGGGTCGGCCGGGTGGTAGGAGGCGAGCGCCAGAAGCAGCAGGGCCGATGCGAGCAGGAGCAGGAGACCGACCAGCTCGTTGAGCCGGTGGTTGCGCGTCGGCGTGACAGCGAGCGTGAGTGCCTTCATTCAGCAGGCGCGGAGCGGCTGAGGCCCTGCATAGCAGCAGGGCAGGACTTCAGCCATGGACCAGAGCATGTTCAGTATCGCAGGAGAGGGGCGGTTCAGGCGTGGGGAAGGCTGGCAGGAACAGGAACAGTTACCTTGCGGGGCCGTCGGGGCGCAGGTAGGACAGCCGGTGTGCGCTGCTCGCCTTCGAACAGGCTGCAGACCATCCAGGCGAGCGCGTAGCCTGCCGCGGCGAGGGATGTGGTGACGAGAGAGCTGGCAACCTGGCGTACCGTGGAGTGCGACGCTCTGGCCACGCGCACGAAAACGACAGCGGAAGTAGGTCGGCTAAGAGTTAGCGCCTGGTCTTGCATTGGTATGCTCCTGAAACCTGTAGCTGACGGTACCTACGCCACTTTTCAGGAGCATGACGGCTGTGTGAATTAGACCGGGAAAAAGCGGGCGCCAAAGGTGATCAGCACGATTGCGAGCAGGATGCGGTAGATGGCAAAGACGGTGAAGCCGTGGCTGCGAACGAACTGGAGAAACCACTCGACGACTGCGAGCGCGACCAGGAAAGAAATGACAAAGCCGATCAGGAGGATGATCCAGCCATGGCCAGTCATGACCAGCGGCGCGATGGACCCTCCCGCGGATGCTGCCTCGGCCAGCTGCTTGTGGCTCGGGTGCAGTGCCTTGAGCAGGTCGTAGCCGGTCGCAGCCACCATGACGGGGATAGAAACGAGGAACGAGAACTCCAGTGCCGCAGTGCGGGTCATGCCGGCGATCTGGCCGGCGGTGATCGTCGACATGGAGCGCGACGTTCCCGGAAAGACGGCAGAGAGGACCTGGCAAAGACCGATCCAGATGGCCTGGCCGAGCCCCATCTGGTCGACTTCCTTGGTCGGGCTGTCCTGCCGGGTGCTCCAGTTGTCGACTGCCCACATGACGAAGCCACCGATCAGCAGCGAAAGCTCAATGACTCGCAGACTCTCCAGGTGCTTGCCGATGACTTTCTCAAGCAGCAGCGAAGGAACAGCGGTGCAGAAAAAGGCGACCATGACGAGTGACAGCGGATGCGTGAGCCAGGTACGGTCACCCTGCTCGCCCCGAGGGAATGTGCGGAGAAAGGTGACAATGCGGCCCAGGAAAAGCAGGACCAGCGCCAGGATCGCCCCCAGTTGGATCACGATCGTGTACATCTTCCAGTAAGGGTCGGTCAGCGAAACGTGCAGGAGCGCTTCGGTCAGGCGGAGATGCGCGGTCGAGCTAACGGGCAGAAACTCCGTCAAACCTTCCACAATGCCAAGAATTACAGAGACCACGTAGTCGTTCAATGCGGAGTTTCCTTAAGCACAGCTGAATTGTGTCGCGCCAACGGGCTGGCGCCACGAAGTCTTACTCGCGATCGCTCCCGTATACCGGGATTGCGCGCTGCACCTTGTATACCAGACCTGCTCCGCGCGCGGCGTAATCGGCCGCGGCGTACTTGGACTGGAGGTGCTGCGCAGCCGCGACAGACTGGTTGCGATCGTCGGTGGCACGCTTGCTGTCGTTGTCCGCGGTCCACATGTCGCCGGCGCAGGCCAGTCGCCACGCCGCCTCGTACAAGGCCTCCGGCGCCCGGGGCGAGTCGGGATACTTGTCTGCAAACTGCTCATAGTAGCGGGCTTCCTGCTCGGGACACTTCTCCGCACCCTGCCAGTCGCCGCACAGCTTGTTATCGATCAGCTCGTACGCCGCATAGCTGGCCCATTTTGAGCCGGGGTACTGCTTCTCGATTCGCTTCATCTCGCTTTCGTCCGGCAGCTGGCGCAGGTAGTTTTCTTTCTCATGCGCTGAGGGCAGGGTTGCCGCATCCTGCTTCTGCAGCTGCCACCGGATATCCGCCGAGCGCCACGCGGCTTCGGCCGCGCGCGGGCCCTGGGGAAAGAGCTGCGCGCTCATCCGGTATAACCGCCGAGCGTCAGACGCGGCTCCGGCGCTTCCGTGGGTTTCGCCCGCTGCCTGCTCGGCAGAGATCGCCTCGCCGAACAGGATCGCTTCGCCGTCGGGCGTGTCTGCCGCCACAACGCTGGTGTCCTGCAGCCAGCCGGAGATCGGCGGCGCCGGGGCATGGTCGGTAAACACCGGCTGGTCCTCGGTCCGCATCGTTTCCTCGTCGGTGTTGGCGTACACGCGCAGCCAGTGGCCGGAGTGCTCGAGGATCGCCATCTCGCGGCCTGGTGTGACAGTGCCGATCTTGTCTGACCCGGTGTCACCCTGGATGTAGAGCGTGCCCGTACGGATCACCGTGGCCTTTGGCGAAGTGCGCGGGTCGGGCCCCTTCTGGGCCTGCAGAGAAGCAGCAAGCAGCGACAAGGGAAGCATCAGGAGCAGGCTACGCACTCGAGGGAGTCCTCCTCTCTTGGAACCGCCGAATGCAGCGCCGGCGAAGTACGCGGGGGCAATCAGGCGCTCTCTGTTTCCAGTCTAGAGCAGGCTAGGCTGGCGAGTACCGGGTGAAGTCGTCGACTCCAGTCACGCTGGTGCAGTACACCACGTAATTGCCTTGAACCCCGTTGCAGAAACAAGATGGCCGCAATGGAGCGAGGCTCGCTGCGTGCCAGCGAGCCTCGCTGCTGTTCTTGATGCTGCTACTCCTACCGGTGGCCACCGCCGCCATGCTCTCCACCGCCGCCGTGTTCCCCGCCCCCGCCCCCGGGCCCACCATGGCCGGCGAAGCCTGCACTGCGCTCCCCGCCGGCATCATGACCGGCATTCCCGATATGACCCTGGCCATCCCGCGCTTCGTTGCCATGAAAGTGGTTGAAGGCCTGATCGCCGCGTCCAGGCAGCGGCCCGCCGTATCCGTGATGCGGGTCATAGCGGTTGTCCACGTGGCCGTAGAAGCCGCGACCACCATGGAACCATGGACCGGCCCCGATGAAGACGCCACTGTTGAACCAGTCAGGACCATAGTAGCCATAGGCCGCGCAGCTATATGGAGCGTAGTCGTAGTAGCCGTAAGGGCAGCCGGGCTCCGGCCCTATATTGATCGACACCTGCGCCGGTGCCAGGGATGCACTGCTCAGCAGCCCAACAGCGATAGCAGCGAAACTCAGCGATTTCCAGTGAGACATAATTCCTCCGTCTTTGGCTAAGAACACGGGAGGGGAGCACAGAGTTGTGCGGCAGGCATCATTCTGCACACCATCCGTCACATTCTTCCCCTCTTGACGCAGACGAGATCTCTCCTTGGCAAGGCTGCGCGCGCGCCACTAGAGTGCAGGCATTGATGAGTGGGCGCGAGTTCGACGTGATCCTTTTCGGCGCCACTGGCTTCACCGGTCGTCAAACGGTGGAGTACTTCCGCCAGTACGCCCCGCCCGGGGTTCGCTGGGCGATCGCCGGGCGGAACCGCGACAAGCTGGACGCCCTGCAGTCGGGAGTGACTGTGTATGTCGCCGACTCGACAGACCCGCTGCAGGCGCAGGCCCTGGCTGCGCGGACGCAGGTGCTGCTGACAACGGCTGGCCCCTTCGAGCTCTATGGCGATCCGCTGGTCGAAGCCTGCGTCATGACCCGCACCCACTATGTCGACATCACGGGAGAAACCGTGTGGGTTCGCTCCCTGATCGACAGGTTCCACGAGCGAGCCGAACGCGACGGGACACGCATCGTGCCCTTCTGCGGTTTCGACTCTGTGCCTGCCGACCTGGGCGTAAGCCTGCTGGCTGCGCGGCTGGGGCCTGGTCTCGTTGAAGCCAAGGCATACTTTCAGGCCAGGGGTGGATGGCCCAATGGCGGCACCATCGCCAGCGCACACCATACCTACAGTTCCGGAGCCGACAAGGCCGGCGCAGCGCTGTTCCTGCTGAGCCCCGCGGTGCAGCGTGCGGCGCTGCCGCTCGAGCTCGATCCTGTGAGCGCTGCGTACGACCGGGACGTCAAGGCCTGGACTGCGCCCTTCCCGATGAGCATCATCGACACCCGCGTGGTCCGGCGCAGCTGCAGCCTCGCAGGCCTCGATGTCGCCTACCAGGAGTTCATGATCTTCGAGGATGCGCTGGCACGGGTCTGGGCGTTTGGTGCCGCTGCTGGGACGGCGCTCTTCTACAAAGCGCTGCGCTCCCCCTTCTTTCGCGACCTGGCGCAGCGATCCATGCGCGCCGGCGGCGGCCCCTCGGAAGCGACGATGAACAATGGCTCCTTCCACTGCCGGCTGTGGGGCCGCACACAGGATGGGCGGTGCGCCGAAGCGAGCTTGAGGGGCCGCGGCGATCCAGCCAACCGCATCACGGTGAAGTGTGTTTGCGAGAGTGCTCTCGCGATCGTGTGCAATGCTGACCTGCTGCCGGAACGCGGCGGCGTGTTGACGCCGAGTACCGGCATTGGTGCCGCGCTGGTCAGTCGCTTGCGCGAGCGCGGGATTGCGATTGCTGTGAGCGACGTGTAGTGGCAGCGTTTAGAGGGAAAAGCAGATCCTTCGGCTACGCTCAGGATGACCCTGATTTCTGATGGGCGAGCGCGCTTATTGCTGACGAGTACACGTCACGAAGTGACCGCCACGCGCGTAGCGGGTCTTGCCCCCTGCGTCCTGCAGCGGGCCTTGCCTGTTTCTCGCAGTCCCCGCTAACAGCGAGGCCGGCGCCCCGGTCTTGCGGGCGCCGGCCCCCCCTGTTAGCGGGGACTTACGCTACCGCGTTCGCGGCGATCAGTGCTTTATAAAAGCGCGAG
>CAXTEW010000171.1:1271-6510 GCA_964243175.1 uncultured Acidobacteriaceae bacterium | reverse complement strand
CGGCGGGGCTGCCGCTGCACCTCACCACGTACTTCGCTGGCCTGGAAGACAACCTCGCGCTCGCGTTTTCGCTGCCTGTTGCCAGCGTGCACCTGGACCTGGTTCGCGCACCAGACCAGCTTCTCGCCGCGCTGCCGCTGGTGCAGCCGGGGCAGGCGCTCTCGCTGGGCATTGCTGATGGCCGCAATATCTGGGTGAATGATTTCGAGAGCAGCCGCACGCTGGTCGACCAGGCGGTCGCAGCCCTGGGCGCGGATCGCGTGGTGCTGGCCCCCTCGTGCTCGCTGCTCCACGTGCCGGTCGACGCAGCAGGAGAAACGCGGCTGGAACCAGCGGTTCGCTCGTGGCTGGCTTTCGCCGTGCAGAAGCTGCATGAGCTGCGCGCGCTGGCGACCGGGGCGGATGAGGCGCCGGATGAGCACGCGTTGAACCGCGCGGCGATTGCGTCCCGCGCGGCGGCCGAGTCGAGCCGCAACGAGACCGTACGAGCCGGGCTTGCGGGTTTGAGCGCGAGCGATATGCAGCGGGCGACGCCGTATGCGCAGCGTGCCATTGCGCAGGCTGAATCGCTGCAGCTGCCACTGCTGCCAACCACGACCATCGGGTCGTTTCCGCAGACGGCAGAGGTGCGAAAGGCGCGTGCCGCGTGGCGTGCCGGGCACCTGCCGCAGGCCGAGTACGATCGCTTTCTGGAAGAGGAAACGGTGCGCTGCCTGCGCGCGCAGGAGGCCGCCGGCCTGGACCTGTTGGTGCATGGCGAGTTCGAGCGCAACGACATGGTGGAGTACTTCGGCGAGCAGCTGGACGGCTTTGCGTTTACGCAGAATGGCTGGGTGCAGAGTTACGGATCGCGCTGCGTCAAGCCGCCGGTGATCTACGGCGATGTGCACCGTCCCGCGCCGATGACCGTGCGCTGGAGCACCTATGCGCAAAGCCAGACGGAGCACCCGGTAAAGGGCATGCTGACGGGGCCGGTCACGATATTGCAGTGGTCGTTTGTGCGTGATGATATTGCCCGCAGCGAAGTCGCATTTCAGATCGCGCTTGCGTTGCGCGACGAGGTCCGCGACCTGGAAGCAGCCGGGATCCGCGCGATCCAGCTCGATGAGCCGGCCTTGCGCGAGGGTCTGCCACTGCGCCGCAGCGGCTGGGAGAGCTATCTCCGTTGGGCGGTTGAGGCATTCCGGCTGGCGACTTCCGGCGTGCGCGACAGCACCCAGATCCATACGCACATGTGCTACTGCGAGTTCGAGTCGATCCTCGCATCGATCGCCGCGCTTGATGCGGATGTGATCTCGATGGAGTCGGCGCGATCGAAGGGCGAGCTGCTGCACGCCTTCAGCCATGCTGCGTATCCGAACGGGATCGGGCCGGGCGTGTGGGATATCCATTCGCCGCGCGTGCCGCCGCAGGGGGAGATGGAAGGGCTGCTGCGGGAGGCTCTGAAAGTGCTGACGCCGGCGCAGTTGTGGGTGAATCCGGACTGCGGGTTGAAGACGCGCGGCTGGCCGGAGGTGCATGCAGCGCTGCGGAATATGACCGGGGCGGCGGCGAGTGCAAGGGAGGCGCTGCAGGTGGTTGCGGCGCGGTAAGTGCTGCTTCGCGGGACGCCGTCGCTGTCGGGCTGGCTTGCTCGGGGTTGGAGTACGGGTTCATACCCGGGTAGCTCACGGGCCTCCTGACGAAGTGAAGGATCTGCTTTTCTGCCCTGGTGTTGGCGGGGGAAGCAGATCCTTCGACTACGCCAACGCTGCGCCAGCTTCGCTCAGGATGACCCATGGGGGAAGGTGCTGCTTTCTCGTGCGGCACACTCTTTCGCCCGCCGCGTCCGCTCCGTGGCTGGGCACATGGAGGGAGGGTCAACCGCAGGTCCTTCGACTGCGCTGGCGCTGCGCGTCAGCTTCGCTCAGGATGACCCATGGTTGTGGGTGAGCGATGCGGGGCTAGACTTTCGACTACGCTGGCGCTGCGCGTCAGCTTCGCTCACGATCCCGCCCGGCTGCGCGACACGCAGCCAGAATACTTCTAGAATCTCGGGTCATCCTGAGCGGAGTCGAAGGACCTGCGGTTGACCCTGCTTCATCTGCTCAGCGCAATGGGCGACCATGCACGAGAGCGCTCCAGCACCCACGCAACAACCATCAATCCGGGCCCACATACAATTCAACCGGCGAGAACCCGATTTCCTTTGTCCTGTGATCCACGCGGAGAAACACAGGGGTCTTCCCGCCATTTACATCCACGCCCATCACCACGCCGTTGCCGACCGTCTTCGTGATTTCGATTTTGTGGGAGCGAATGACGCCGTATTCGCCATTTGGACTCCAGTCCTTTTCGAAGTCCGGATAGGTGTAGCCGGTGTAGCGGTCGCCATGCTGCTTCCACTCCGGGTCATTATTCCAGTAGCCGTACGCGCCTTCGATGTCGCCCTTCTGCAGCAGCGAGAAGAAGTGATTCACGCGGTACTGTTCGGGCAGGTCCCAGAAGACCCAGGTCAGGATGGCGGCCACCAACAGCAGGCAGAGCGCCGCGATGAAGTAGTTACGAATCCGGTTCGCGCTGCGTATGTCGTAGCGTGGTGCGTCGAGCAGTGTCATGACCGTGGATCCTCCAGTGACCGCTTCCTTCCCTTAGACACTACGCGGCACGGCGCGGTTCCCGCCAACTCACTGACGCACGGCACATCCGCGCAGTTTCAGGAAAGAGTGTAGGTGGTCTCCGCCCGCTCAGACGCCCGCTCCAGTGCGAGCTCGATCAGCCGATCAATCAACGCAGGGTAAGGCAGGCCGCTGGCAGCCCATAGTTTTGGGTACATGCTGATGGCCGTAAAGCCGGGCAGCGTGTTGATCTCGTTGAGGAAGATGCGGCCGTTCTCGCCCGGCTCGACCAGGAAGTCGACCCGCGCGAAACCGGCGCAGTCGCAGGCCTGGAAAGCGCGGATGGCCATGGCGCGGATCTCTGCTGATTGGGCGTCCGTGATCTTTGCGGGAAGATCGGGTTCCGGGCTTTCGCTCAGGTACTTGGCTTCGTAATCGTAGAACTCTTTCGTCGGCACAATTTCGCCCACGATGGAAGCTTCCGGATGATCGTTGCCGAGGATCGCGACCTCGAGCTCGCGCGCCTTGCCGATGCCCCCGGCGACGGCCTGTTCGCCGCCGACGGCTTGCTCTACGACCAGTTTGCGGTCGTACTTCGCGGCAAGCGCGAGTGCCTTTTCAAGCTCCGCCCGGTCACGCGCCTTGCTGATCCCGACCGAGGAACCTCCATTGGCCGGCTTCACAAAGACCGGGTACGCAAGCGCCTGTTCTATGTCGGCGACCGCGTCGGCCGGACTATGCCGCCAGCGCGACCGCAGCAGCGTGACATGCTTCGGGATCGGCAGCCCCGCCGCGGCAAACAGCCGCTTCATGACGTCCTTGTCCATGCTGACGGCGGACCCTAGTACGCCCGAGCCGGCGTAGGGGATCGAGGCCAGCTCCAGCAGCCCCTGCAGCGTGCCGTCTTCCCCGTTGGTGCCGTGCACGACCGGCAGGATAACGTCGATAGCCAGGGCCTCGCCATGCGCGCCCGCCGCTGCCTCGAACGGGAACAGGCCGGCGCCGGGCTCGGGCGGCATCACCGTGGCCGTGCCTCGCTGCAGGATGGCGGCGGCGGGCGTCGCCAGCGGGTCGCCGGCACGATGCTGCTCGTGTGGCGCCGGACCGCTCAGCAGCAGCTCGGCATCGCCGGCCGTGACCCAGCGACCCTGCCTGGTGATGCCGATCGGAATCACTTCATACTTGTCGCGATTGATCGCAAGCAATACAGAAGCAGCCGACAGCAGGGAAACTTCATGCTCGCCGCTGCGGCCGCCAAACAAAACACCTACCCGCAATTTCTTCATCTCTGCTAGATAGTAGCTGCCTTGAAAAGAATACAAGTCACGAATTGGCCGCCAGGCGCGTAGCCGGTCTTGCCCTAGTTACGGATACATCCTGTTCAGTGTCCTGGCGAACGGAATGGTTTCGCGCACGTGATCGAGTCCGCAGATCCAGGCGACGGCGCGCTCGATGCCCATGCCGAAGCCGGCATGCTGCACGGAGCCGTAGCGGCGCAGGTCCAGGTACCACTGGAACGCATCGAGCGGCAGCTTGTGTTCCTCGATCCGCTGCTTCAGCAGGTCATAGCTGGCGATGCGTTCCGAGCCGCCGATGATTTCGCCATACCCTTCCGGCGCAAGCACGTCCACGCACAAGGCAAACTGCTCGTCGGCCGGGTCAGGCTGCATGTAGAAGGCCTTGACGGCGGCGGGGTAGCGATGCACCATCACGGGCCGGTCAAATTGGGACGACAGCCAGGTTTCGTCGGGCGAGCCGAAGTCGTTGCCGTATTCGAATGGCTGCTCGAGGATGCCCTGCGCATGGGCCTCGTTCAGCATCCGCACGGCCTCGTCGTAGCGCAGGCGCGGGAAGGGCGCCTTGACGGTTTCAAGCTTGGCGATGTCGCGTCCGGTCAGCGCGAGGTCGCTGCGGCGACGGGTCAGCACCCGGTCGACGATGAACGCGATAAAGTTTTCCGCGAGCACCATCAGTTCATCAAGCCCGGCATAGGTCATCTCCGGCTCCACCATCCAGAACTCGGTGAGGTGGCGACGGGTCTTCGACTTTTCTGCGCGGAAAGTCGGGCCAAACGAGTACACCTTGCCGAGCGCGAGCGCGGTGCTCTCGATATACAGCTGGCCGCTCTGGGTCAGGAAAGCCTCTTCGCCGAAGTATTCGACTGGGAACAGGGTGCTGGTGCCTTCACAGGCAGCCGGCGTCAGGATGGGCGGATCAGTCAGCGTAAAGCCCTGTTCATCAAGGAAGTCGCGCGCGGCCTTGATGATCTCGGCGCGGATGCGCAGGATGGCGGACTGGCGCGGGGTGCGGATCCAGAGATGGCGATTCTCCATCAGGAAATCGACGCCGTGCTCCTTCAGCGAGATAGGGAAAGCAGCGTCTTCAGGAACGCGCTGGATGACTTCGACGGTCTCCACATCGAGCTCGTAACCGCCGGGCGCGCGGGCGTCTGCGCGGACCTTGCCGTGCACGATCACGCTTGACTCCTGGGTGAGCGATTTGATGATCTCGAAGACCTCCGGTGTGACGGCGGCTTTCGGCACGATGCCCTGGATGGTGCCGGAGCCGTCGCGGAAGATGGGGAAGAGCAGCTTGCCGCTGGCGCGCTGGTTGTAGAGCCAGCCGCGCAGGGTGACGGACTG
>CAXTEW010000171.1:0-1171 GCA_964243175.1 uncultured Acidobacteriaceae bacterium | reverse complement strand
CCTATCCACCGGCGGGAGCGAAAGCCACAGCATTCGCTAGGTGGTGGGGCTGTCTCCGAAAAGCGCGAACGCGGTCTTTGCCTGCTCTACGACCTTTGCTGCGTCGGCACTGTAGCTGTAGTGGATCTCGAGCACGCCTGCGGGCTGCTGCTTCGCGCGGGCAAGGGGCGGCAGGGCCGATGCGAAGTCGAGCGTGCCTTCGCCGGGCCATAGGTGCTCGTCGCGCTCACCGTGATTGTCATGGATATGCACGGAACGTACCCGGTCGCTCAGCGTGGCAATCGCCGGAGCCACGCCATCGCCAAGGTGCGCATGGCCCAGGTCAAGCACCACGCCGACATCATCAAAGTGGCCGACATTCAGGATCTCGAGCAGGTGCGCGGGGGTGGTGACTTCGTTCTGGATGTTCTCGACCAACAGCTTGACGCCGAGGGGGCGGGCATAGGTCTGCAGGTGTTCGAGCGCGCTGAGGGCGTTTTCGAGCGTGCGCGGATCCCAGCTGTCGCCGCGGTCGCCGAGGTGCAGCACCAGGTGCTTGAACGGGACCCGCTCCGCAGTCTCGAGCGCACGTTTGACCTCGTCCATGCCGTCGATGCGGCGAGCCTTGTCGCTGTGCACCAAGTTCACGGAGGGTTCCCCGCCGCGTCCTGATTCGTAATCGCTGTAGAGCGGGGCGTGGAGCGAGAAGAGCTGCACCGGGCTGGCGCGGAACCAGTCCCCGATCTCGCGTAGCGACTCAGGGCTGGTGTAGTCAAAATGCTGGCGCGAGGCGAAGATTTCTATGGCTTCGGCGCCGGTACGCGCCAGTGTGTCAAGCAGCCCGGGATGGAGGCGGCTGCGCAGAAAAACGTGGGTCGATATGACTTTCAGCATGAGTGGAAGAGAGTTCAGCCCTATCTTCTCATCCCGCTTTTGCCGGCCCGCTCGCTGGAGCGCGACCCTGCCGTTATGCGAGCGCTCGGCTGCGCAGCTCCTCTCCCGGGTCATCCTGAGCGAAGTCGAAGGACCTTGCGGTTGACTTTGGTTTTGCACGGCGCGGATGAGCGATAGCGCCAGGCTGCAGCCGCCCCTCCCCTACCCGGGTCATCCTGAGCGAAGTCGAAGGACCGCGGTTGACTCTAGTATCCACGGCGCGGATGACGGAAAGCGCCAGGCTACAACCACCTTCAAG
>CAXTEW010000170.1:0-6556 GCA_964243175.1 uncultured Acidobacteriaceae bacterium | reverse complement strand
GCTGCGGCCGGCATGCACCACCTGCGCCAGGTTCATGCCGAAGCCAAGACCAACAACAGATGCCTGCAGCAGAAAGCGTGACAGCATCCGGCTCTCCGCTGCGAAGGGATGCTCATTGATCGTCAGGCCAAAAACAAGGCCGCAGACCAACGCTACCGGTGCGGAGAAAACGCCGCTGGCAGCCAGGATGATGCCAATAAAAAAGACAGCTTTGTGTTTCATTCTGTTCAGGATTGCAGGCAAGATGCCGCGCGTCTAAGCAGAAGTTCTGATGGGTCATTCGCAAACCTTATCAGTGGCGCAACTGTCTTGTGCAGCTGGCAGGGTATGCTGAAGCTCAGTATGGCAGGCAGTATCGAGAACTTCAGGCTCAAAGTTTTTCGGACTGCGGCGCGGCACTTGAATTTCCGGCGCGCCGCAGAAGAACTGCGTCTTACGCAGCCGGCTGTCACCAGCCAGATCAAGACGCTGGAAGAAGAAGTGGGCGTGGCGCTATTTAGCCGCGCAGGCGGCCGGGTCATTTTGACACCGCATGGTACAAAGCTGCTTGCCTATGCTGATCAGTTGCACATGCTCGCCGAGGAAGCAGTCCAGGCCCTGGCCGCATCCGCCCACCAGAACGCAGGGACGCTTGCTATTGGCGCATCGCAGACTGTCGGACAGTACCTGTTACCAAATCTGATCGCAGGTTTCCTTCGGCAACATGCCGCCATAAAAATCACGACACTCGGCGGCAACACGGAAGAAATACTCGATGCGTTGGCCGATCATCGCGTCGATGTTGGGCTCATCGAGGGTCCGACGATGCGGCGTGACATCCGCACGGAAGCATTTCTTGAAGATCACATGGTGCTGGTTGTGCCGGCTGGTGATTCCTGGGCAGATCATGAACTCGCTCTCGATGATTTGATCGGGCCTCCCCTGTTGACACGCGAGCATGGTTCGGGTTCACGGCGCGTGGTCGAGACGGCACTCGAAGCAGCTGGGCTGAGGATCAAGGATCTCAACCTGGCGCTCACGCTCGATTCGACTGAGGGGCTGCTGAGTGCAGTTGAGGCGGGGCTCGGCGCAGCTTTTGTATCCCGCTGGGCGGTACGCAACCAGCTCGCTCTCGGCACCCTGCGCATCGCTCATGTGCGCGGCCTCAAGCTTGCGCGCAGGCTCTCGATTGCTCATCTTGCGGGCCCTTTAGCCACGGGAAACGCAGGTATCTTTTCGCGCTTTGTGCTCGAGAATGCGCGGTCTCTTTTACCCCGCCCCACTGGCCGAGGGCCCGTTCGCGTGGATGCGAAGGAGACGATGGGTGTCACGGCGTCGCGCATCCAATCGACCACTCCTTCAAAAGCTGCAACAAACAAGCGACCCGCTCGCCGTAAGCGCGTCTAAGGGAATGACATGTCCCCAGGCCACTCTCCCCATCATGCTGTCGGCATCGATTTCGGCACGACCAACAGTTCAGTCGCGCTGGCCGCTGATGCGTCCGACATGCAGGTCCAACTCGTCCGCTACGCTACGCCCACCGGGCTTACCGAGTCGTATCGGTCATTGCTGTTTCTGCAGCAGATCAAGGAGGGCGCGAGGTCGCGGCTGCATTCGAGCACCGGGCCCGATGCCATCGAAGCCTATCTGCATGCGGACCAGCCGGGACGATTGATCCAGTCGTTGAAGTCCTGGCTGACCAGCCGCACGCTTACCGGCACTGAAATATTTGGCCGCCGCCACACGCTGGAGACACTTATCGCGCGCATTCTCGGCGACCTGCGCGAGCACGCAGAAAAAGCATTCGGCTTTCCCGTGCGCAGCGCTGTGGTGGGACGGCCGGTGCGTTTCGTCGGCGCGGAAAATGCTGACGACGATGCGTTCGCTGAAGGCCGTTTGCGCGAAGCGTTCACACACGCGGGCTTTGAAGATGTCGAATTCCAGATGGAGCCGGTCGGGGCCGCGTATCACTATGAATCGACGCTCGATCATGATGAACTGATCCTGATTGGCGACTTCGGCGGCGGCACCAGCGACTTCTCCCTGCTGCGGGTGGGGCCCGGTGTCCGCAGGCGCGGCCGCAGTGCGGGTGACCTGCTGGGCAACAGCGGCGTGGGGCTGGCGGGCGATGCATTTGACGCCAAGATAGTCCGCAAACTTGTGTCACCGCAGCTGGGCCTGGGCACCATGGAGCAGGCGCTCGGCAAGACGCTGCCGGCGGTGCCGAACTGGGTTTACGTGAAGCTCGAGCACTGGCATCATCTCTCGTTCCTGCGCACGCGGGCTGTGGTCGAAATGTTGAATGGCGCGCAGCTGCGTGCCTTCGAGCCGGAAAAGATCGAAGCGCTGCGGACGCTCATCGACGAAGACCTGGGCTACCAGTTGCACCGCGCGGTTGGCCGCGTCAAGGTTGACCTGTCCTCGGCCGAGACAGCCGAGTTCCGTTTCAAGGATGGGACGCTCGACATCCGTGCGCATGTTGCGCGGGTTGATTTCGAAAGCTGGATTGCGGAAGAGCTTGCGGCTATCGAGAAGTCCGTGGATGGGCTGCTTGGGGACAGCGGCGTTGCTGCTGGTGAAGTGGATCGAGTCTTCCTGACCGGTGGCACCTCGTTTGTGCCAGCGGTGCGACGGATTTTCGAATCGAGATTCGGGGCGGAACGCGTAGTGACCGGGAATGAATTTACTTCTGTGGCGCGGGGGCTCGCGTTGCGTGCTGCCGAAAAAGATGCATTGTCTGTTATGCGATAACGGGCGAGCGTTGGCAGTTTGTGCGTGAATCTCACCGCACTTCGTAGTGCGGCGGCTCTTGAGGCAGAATGGAAGCAATGTCTACTGCTCCCATTCGCGTTGCACTTATCGGCTACGGCTACGTTGGCGAAACCTTCCATGCACCTCTTATTACAGCAACGGAGGGGCTGGACCTTGCTGTCCTCTCTTCGAGCAAACCCGACAAAGTGCATGCGCGTTACCCGGATACGCGGGTGACGGCGACGCCTGAAGAAGCAATTACCGACGCTGCTGTCGACCTGGTCGTGGTGGCGTCTCCGAATACCAGCCACGTGCCCCTGTGCACGCTCGCGCTCGAAGCCGGCAGGCACGTGGTGTGCGACAAACCGTTTACCATCACGACGCAGCAGGCGCGTGAACTTGAAACGCTGGCTGCTGATAAAGGCCTCGTACTGTCCGTCTTCCATGACCGCCGGTGGGATGGCGATTTCCTTACGCTCAAACAACTCATTGCCGATGGCACACTCGGCCCGGTCAACTATTACGAATCGCATTTTGATCGCTATCGACCGACGGTGCGGCCGCGCTGGCGCGAGGGAGCGGGCGAAGGCGCCGGGTTGTGGTATGACCTTGGCCCACACCTGCTTGACCAGGCGCTGGTTTTATTCGGGCCGCCCGAGACCGTCCAGGCCAGCATCCAGACGCAGCGTGAAGGGGGCTTGTCAGACGACTACGCCCACGTGGTGCTCGGCTATGGTGCGGCTTCAGGAAATCGCGCAACAGCACTGCAGGTGACTCTGCATGCGAGTCTGCTGGCTTCGGGCGGCTCATCGCGTTTCCTGGTGCATGGAAACAAGGCGAGCTGGCTCAAACGCGGGCTTGATCAGCAGGAGGCGCAGCTATTGCGCGGCATGAAGCCGGGCGACCCGGGCTGGGGGATTGATCCGGAAGACGGCCTGTTATTCAACGGAGCCGCCTCGAATGTACCGGGCACAGCGGCGACGGGCAGTGCTCCGGAAAAGGTATCGAACCAGCTCGGCTGCTATGAGAAATACTATGCAGGGGTGCGCGATGCGATCCGCGGAAGTGGACCAAACCCTGTTCCGGCAGGCGAAGCAATCCTGGTGATGGCGGCGCTCGAGGCAGCGATCGAAAGTGCTCGCACCGGCTGCCGGGTGGCGTTTACCTACTGAACCATTGCGGGATTTAAATCAGTTATTCACACGCGGTTTCGCATCTTTGGCCGTGGCGTCATCATCTTCTTGGAAAGGGCATACGGGCCCGGTACGGAGCCCTGGCCAAGGAGACCTGAGACATGCCAACACTTCTACACATAGACGCGAGTCCTCGCGGTGACTATTCCATCTCCCGCAAGGTGAGCGCTGCGTTCGCCAATGCCTGGAAACAGGCCCACCCGGATGGGAAAGTCGTTTACCGCGACCTCACGACGTCCGATATCACCTTTGTCGATCTCGACTGGATCGCGGGTGCATTCAGTTCGCCGGACCAGCACACGGAAGCGCACAAGAAAGCTCTTGCTATTTCCGACACACTGATTGCGGAACTTCTTTCCGCAGACCAGGTCATTATCGGCACGCCGATGTACAACTTCAGCACGCCAGCGATCCTAAAGGCCTGGATCGACCACATTGTTCGCTTCGGCAAGACTTTCAACATGTCGGCGGCAGGGGCTGAGGGACTGGCCGGCGGCAGAAAAGTAACCGTCGCCATTGCCAGCGGCAGCAACTTCGCACCGGGCGCCCCGTATGCCTCTTACAATCGCGAGAGCGAATACCTGCAGCAGATTTTCGGCTTCATCGGCATCACGGATGTGAAGTTCATTCTCGCGGGCGACACCAACAACGTGACGCAGGGCAAGGTGGATGCGAACACCTTTGTCGCTCCCTATGCAGAGGAAGCCAAGGAACTGGCGACTGCGTAATCGTTGTACGACTTGCTGTGAAAAGGGACCTACACCGGGTCCCTTTTTCTGCGCGAAAAGTCAGCTGTTTGCGATCAATTCCTCTGCCGGCTGAATGGTGACTACGCCTTCCGGCATGCCGGCATAGCGGCGCGCGCTGCTCCACTCCCAGTCGGTCGCTGTCTCAACCAGGCCGGCCTTGACCGGCGCCTGGTGCATGAAGGCCAGACGCGCACGGATGTGGTCTGCATCGAAAACGTGCAGGTCACTGTAGCGCGTCTCCCACACCTGGTCGTCCACGCGGGCCGAGGTATTGTAACGGCGGCCGTAACGCTGTCGCAGCATCTGGATGGAATTGTCCGCCGTATCGATGCCCGGCTCGGACATCAGCAGGTGGAAGCTGGTCGGCAAAGCGACGTAGCCGACCACATTGAAGCGGAACTTGATGCGCAGTTCTTCAAGCAGCTGCGCGAACAGGTCGCGATGCTTCTCCGCGGCAAGCTTGGGCTGCTGCCGGAAGAACGTGCAGGTGATGAAGTGCAGCTCACCCTTGCCGTAGACCTGTTTTTTACCCCTTGGCATTTTTCTATTGTAGCGGCGAGTGCTTACCCATAAGTTGTAGCAGCCTTTTGCGACCGTGTGACACCCTACAGTGAGTCTCAATAATGCCCGGTGCCGCCCCGACCGGGCGGCCGGATCAGGATCGCCATGATCAATGCGGCACAGACAAGTACGTACCTCGACGGTCTACTGACCCTGCTCGTTCCAATGCTTTTTTGCCGTTCTTGTCGTCGGGATCGCCCATGAAATTCCCGGAGCTGCAGTACCATTCTCGATTACTTCTACATCCGATGGCCCACTCGGCTCGTACTTAGAAACTGAGAGGCTGGTTCAAGTTTCATACTCACCTGGAAAGGCTTTTATTGTGGATAAGCTAAAGGAATTACTCAAAGCGGCACCCTCCAGGCGCACCTTCCTGGCAGGAATTGGCGCTGCAGGCGCGTCCGCGGTCGTTGTGGGCTGCGGCAGCAGCAGCACGACCACTCCGGTCACCACTGCTGCGCCGACGACGACTTCGACGTCAACAGCAACTGACAACGACATCCTCAACTTCGCGCTCAACCTCGAGTATCTGGAAGCGGAATTTTACCTCCGCGCTGCTACCGGATCGGGAATTCCTGCAACCTACACGGGCGCCAGTCCAGGTGCAGTCACTGGTGGCACGCAGGTCTCTTTTGCCGGTCAGACAGTGCTGCAGGAGTACGCAAACGAAATTGCCCAGGAAGAACTGAACCACGTCATCTTCCTTCGCTCTGCGATCACTGCAAACGGCGGAACGCCGGTCGATCGTCCGGCCATTGATTTTACAGATGCGTTCAACGCAGTTGCCCAGGCCGCCAAAATTGGTCCGACCTTCAATCCTTTTGCCGATCCGATGAGTTTCCTGGTCGGCGCCTTTGCATTTGAAGATGTGGGTGTGACCGCTTATCACGGGGCCGCGACGCTGCTGACGAGCAAGACGATTCTGGCTGCTGCTGTGCTGATCCACGCAGTCGAGGCGTATCATGCGGGCGAAGTACGGTCGCTGATTGCCGGCATGGCCGCTGTTTCGGGCGCCAGCCAGACCTACCTGAACGCCGCCAATGCCATCTCCGGCGTACGCGCGACGCTGGGCGGTGGGATGGAAACGACGCTCAGCACTTCGAGCATCGTGGCCGCTGACCCGACCAACTCCATTGGCTACGCACGTACCTACAGCCAGGTGCTGAACATTGTGTACGCGACGCCAGGCACTGGAATCTCCAGCGGCGGTTTCTTTCCCAAGGGCATGAACGGTGCTCTCACCACGACAGTCGCGGCAACGGCATAAGGATGATGACTATGGAAACTCTCGAAAAGAATGCAGGACTGTCCGAGACACAGGTT
>CAXTEW010000169.1:0-6656 GCA_964243175.1 uncultured Acidobacteriaceae bacterium | reverse complement strand
ACCCCGGCAACGGGCACTGATTCGTTCCCGCGGGGCCTACACCGGGGCGCAGCGCAACAGGACCATCTTCGGGTCATCCGATATCTCGCCCACCTGGGACACGCTGCGCCGCCAGATCCCGACCGGGCTCAACATCGCCGCGTCGGGCATCGCCTACACTGGTAATGACATCGGCGGCTGGCAGAACCTGCCGTACCAGCACACGCCTGCGCACCCGCCGCTGATCGACCCGACCGGCGCCCGTGACAATGTCGCCCACGATGACGATTACCCGGAGCTGTACGTCCGGTGGTTCGAGTACGGCACCTTTCTACCCACCATGCGCACCCACGGCACGCGCAACCACAACGAGGTGTGGAGTTATGGCCCGCAGGCCGAGCCAATCCTCGAGAAGTACCTGAAGCTGCGCTACACGCTGATGCCCTACCTCTACTCGCTAGGCTGGTTTACGCACCAGACCGGGGCACCGTTCATGCGGGCACTCTTCATGGATTTTCCGTCAGACGCGAAGGTCGCCGACATCCGCGACGAGTACATGTTTGGCCCCGCCTTGTTAGTCGCGCCAGTAACCGAACAGGGAGCGACAAAACGCGAAGTGTATCTGCCACTTACAACCGCCGACGGCGAGAACACGCGTGGCAACCTTGGCAGTTCAGCAAGTCAGCCTATACGAGTGGATAACAAGCCCTCTGCGAACGACTGGTACGACTACTGGACTGGCGAACGCTACGCAGGCGGGCAGACCATCACCGTGCAGGCACCTATCGACACGATCCCGCTTTTCGTGAGGGCAGGCTCCATCCTGCCACTCGGCGCGGCCGTAGAAAGCACTCACGACAAGCAGCCGCTCGACAAGATCAAGATCTATCCCGGCGCCGACGCGACGTTCACGCTCTACAACGACGACGGAACGACTTACAACTATGAAAGAGGTGAACGGCAGATCACAATGCTCAGATGGGATGACAAGGCCGGTAAGCTCACGCAGAGCGGAGCGAAGGCCTGGAGCGGGAGTGACTTAGTCGAGGTTATCAGGCAGCGATAACCAGGTGTCGAATGGTTTGGAGCGGGTGCCTATTGAAAGCGGTCCTAGTCAACCGCCCTTTTGGATGATAACTTTTCCCGAGAGTAGCTCAGCAAGAGGATCGCGATGAACAGCGGCATGCCCCAGAACTCCAGGAGAGTGTGCGCGTCTCCGCAGACCCACTGCCCTATGAGGATTGGACTGAGTGGCGAGGCATCTGCCGTGAAACCCGCTCTTACCTGAGAAACAAAGCCGATCAGCAGGGTGGCAGCTGCAGCGATCAGCATGAGCCATGAGCCATGTTCTTGCGGGACTCGAAGGAGTAACTAGCAAGAAGGCTGTGAACTCCGGCGCATTGACCGTGAAGAACTGATGAATCCGGAATACACGATGGTGTAGAGCTCTACCTTTGCTTCCAAAGCACGAGCAAAGCATGCTTCTCTCTGCATGAGTGTCGTCCCCTTGCAATCGGTAGTCGCTCAGTCGAGCGATGTGGATACGCTCCTCTAGTCATAAGTACACTGCTCTTCGCCTGGGAATTCAATCCGCGGTCAAGACGGTTCCGCTTGCTCCAAGGGGTAGCAGTCGTCGCGTAACTCCGACGGAGGGCCTGAGCTAGTTGCCATGCCGGCGTGTCGGAAGTAATGCGCGCTTATCCCGGCAAAGCGTCTCCGCCATCGTCAAAGTCAAACTGTTTCGGCAGAAAGTTACCGGCCCTAAAACGAAGTCTTGAAGGCGGGCAGAACTGGCTTCTCGCGTAACCTAAGCTGCTGTTGAACCGCTGCTAGAGGTTCTTTATCGCTGCCAAAGCTTCGGCCACTTGTCGCCTCTTCGGCCCCAGGTAGACCTTCTCGAAGATCTCGTCGATTCGCTCGAGGGTCTTTCCTTTCGCGACTTCGAGATAGCTGGATCCTTTGGCATCCTTGTGGCCGTTGCGAACCGAGGCGATGAAGCCGATGCCCGGGGTTGTCACCGCGAAATTGGACCACAACGCCGTGTCGGGACCGGTGACCTGCACAGTGATGGTCGCGTCGGTATCCGCCGGCAGTTGCGCGCTGAATTTCGTGCTGCGGCCGTCCCAGCGAAGTGTGCCATCCAGCGTCTTGGCATGCACCACTGCAAGAACCTGCTCCAGATAGTCCTGTTCTGTCATCACTCACCTCTCCGTTTAATACGCACCATTTGATGCACGCGGCATCGAACGCTTCTTCTGAACAGGCCTATGTGGTGGCCGCACCCCCGAGGCGAGTGCGGTTCGGTTCCATGACCCACGAAACCTATAGACTTAAGCGACCTCCACAGCCCTCCCACATCTAAAGGGTGGCTCAAGGAGAGTGTATGGAGATCGCATTGATTACAGGGGCAAACAAGGGCATCGGTCTCGAGGTCGCGCGCCAGCTTGCAACCAAAGGCATGCACGTTCTCCTGGGCGCGCGCGATGCGTCGCGTGGCCAGGCAGCGGTGCAGACGCTCCATGCAGAAGGTCTCACGGCTGTGGAGCTCTTGCCGATCGACGTGGCAGACGCTGAGTCGATTGCGAAGGCGGCTGGCCTGGTGAGTGAACGCTTTGGTCAGCTCGACGTCCTGATTAACAATGCCGGCATCGTTGTCGACCGCAATGGCCCTGCGACAGCCGATCTTGCCGCACTGCGCCAGACCTATGACACCAACTTCTTTGGCGTCGTCGCCGTTACGCAGGCGTTTCTGCCCCTGCTGCGCAAATCAACGAACGCGCGCATCGTGAATGTATCGAGCGGCCTCGGCTCGCTGACACAGCACAGCGATCCCGCCTGGCAGTTTTCCAGCTTTACCGCTCTGGCCTATTGCTCGTCGAAGACCGCACTCAATGCATTTACAGTCCTGCTGGCGAAGGAACTTGTCGAGAGCAAGATACAGGTGAACGCAGCTGATCCCGGTTACACTGCGACCGACCTGAACAATAACAGCGGGCACCAGACCGTGGAAGAAGGCTCCGAGGCAATCGTGACGTATGCGACGGCCGGACCGGGCGGACCGACGGGCACTTACAGGAGCCGCGAGGGTACTGTTCCCTGGTAGCTGTCTTGGAAGTTACTGCGGCTGCGGAGTGGTCGGCTGCGGAGTGGCACTGCTGATGCCTTCCGCGTCGCCGACCTTCACCGGCGTGTCTTTTCCATGCTCCGGGTCGTACTCGTGCTTCATCATCCAGTTTTAAAATCAGCCATGAACTCTGAGCTCATGCGACCGTGATGCGAGGAGTACGCAAACTCTTTCAGATCGGTCTTGAATTCGCAGGTGAAATAACTGCCACTCTTGCCGAACTCTGGCAGCAGCACAGCCAGCTCCTTCCCAGGCTTCTTCCATTTCGCCGGGTACGTTTCGTAGCCAAAGGAAGTGCGCAGCTTTTCATCGCGATCCGGTTGTTCCAAAGAGGACTTTGCCAGCGAACGAGCCTCCCGGGGCCAAGCTTCTCGGCCAAGTAAAGCTGGGCTCTGAAAGACAACCCGGAATGACACGCGACATGGAATAGCAGGTCGCGCTAAGCAGCTTTCTTCGCAGACGCTTTCCTGGGGCTTGTCTTCTTCGCTGCGCCCTTTTTTGCCGCGGTCTTCTTCGCAGGCGTCTTCGTGGTTGTCGCTTTCCTGGTAGCTGTCTTCTTGGCAGGCCTCTTTTTAGCGGCGGTTTTCCCGGCCGCGGTCTCGCTTACGCTGCGCCGCTCGCTCGCGTTCGGGCTTTTGGCCTTGGCCTGCTTCGCGCGTGCGCCACCAGCGGCTACCTGCTTCTTGCGCGAGGTCTCGCTATCGGCTTCCTTGCCGCCGTTTTTCGATTTCGCTTTCGGCTTGCAGCTTCCCTGTTCATGCTCGCCCTTGCCGGGCACCGGCTCAAACCCCGGCCAGCATCGCGATGTCTTCTGGTTTGCTTTCTCTGCCATAGCTCTCTCCTTGGTGAACGGAATACCACCCGGTGATGCGTCATAGGAGGGTGCGGCGTCCGGCAGCGTTGTGTGTTCCGATCCGCACGACCGTCACATACGCATCGACAGGGTGAAAAGCATTTACCCGCAGCTGCCTGCGCGCATCATGCGAAGGCAGCTGCGATGCTACCGAGCACTTACCGGCCGCGCGGCCCTGACTTAGGCGTAACTGGGCGGGGCCGGGCGGTGTTTGCACGGGAAGGCACAGGGCGCCCAGCCATGGATGCCTTGGCAGGAGCCTTCGCGCCAGCCGCGGGCGCGCCGGCAAGCCGCTTGATCGAAACACGTTTGCCAGGCGGCGATTTGGCAGGTCCCGTGCCGGCCTTTCGCTCCCGCGGCGCCGCAACGACAGTCACCGGCGTGTCTCCCGCAGCCTTCTTCACAGGCATCCTGCGAGTCGCGCGTTCGAGCGCACCTATCTCCTGCTCGTCAAGCTCGCGTAACTCGCCGGGCGGTACATCCAGCACCAGGGGCCCGAAACCAACACGGCGAATCTTTTCGACGTGATGCCCCACCTCTTCAAACATCTTGCGCAGTTCGCGGTTGCGCCCTTCGATCAGCACCATTTCGTACCAGGGATTTTCCCCCTCGCGGATCAGCCGAATCTTCACGGGCGCCGTACGCACGCGGCCTTCGCGTGAGCCGTACCGGCCTTTTTCAATCATCACTCCATTGCGTAACTGATCGAGCGCTTCTTCCGTCGGCCTGCCACTGACTTTCACCAGGTAGGTTTTCTCGACCTGGGTCGAGGCCTTGGTCAGGAGGTTGGCCAGCGCGCCATCGTTCGTCATCAGGATCAGTCCTTCGGACAGGTAATCGAGACGGCCTACCGGGTACACACGACCGGCATTCCTGACGCGCTCGAAAAACTGCATCACGGTCGGACGCTTCTCCGGATCAGAGACGGTCGTGACATAGCCGCGCGGCTTATTGAGCATGTAATACCGGTGGCGCTCGGGGCCCTGCAGCAGCTTGCCATTCACGCGAATGTGATCGCGCTCGAGGTCCGCCTTGCTGCCCAGTTCTGTAATGGTCTGCCCGTTCACCTGCACCACGCCGCTGGTGATCAGTTCTTCCGCCTTGCGCCGCGAGGTGACTCCGGCCGCGGCGATGATTTTCTGCAATCGTTCTTCGGCCATTTATTCGCCTGTGCTTTCCTGTGTTGCTGGTACGTCTTCCTCTACCGCCACTGCTCTGCCGCTTCCATTAGCAGCGATGCCGGCAGGCTCGGGCTCAGCTACGTCGACCATGATTCCTTCACCAGCCGGCGCATCTGGCGGTTGCGCATGAGCGGCCTGCGGTGCTGCCTCTGGAAGGGGCGCGCCGGCGCCATCGGGTTCCTCGGAAAGGGCTTGTAACTCGCCCGCCATTTTCTCAAACTCTTCCATGGAAGGCAGCTCGGCCAGATCCTTCAAACCAAAGCGCAGCAGAAACTCTTTCGTCGTCTTGTACAGGATTGGCCGGCCGACCACAGCCTTGCGACCAGCCGTCGTCACCAGCTTGCGACTGATCAGCGAGCCCAGCACGCCGCCTGAGTCGACGCCGCGAATCTCTGATACTTCGGGCGAGGTAACAGGCTGTTTGTAGGCGATCACCGCCAGGGTTTCCAGCGCCTGCAGGGTGAGCTTCATGGGCGGCTTGAGCGATTTTGCAAAGGCCCGCACCGCATCGTGGTACTCGGGTTTGGTGGCGACCTGGTAGCCGCCCGCGATCTCGCGTATCTCCATGCCGCGCTCGCTGCTTTCGTACTCGGCCATAAGTGTCGCGACAAGGCTGCGCAACTCTTCCCGGGCCTCGCGGTCGCGCAGGCGCGAGGCCCGCCTGTGTGTCTCCGCATCCTCTGCCGGTTCCCCCGTGCTGACCGGCTCGCCCGGAGCCTCCCCCAACCGGCTACTCTCCTCTTCATCGGAGGCGCCAGCAGCGTGATCTACAGGCACGAAGAGCTGTTGCTGCGTTGCCGTATCGAGCCCCTGCTGTATCGCAGACTCACCTGCGTCCGCAGGCGCCGCGCCGTCCTCGGCTGCCCCACGTTGCCGCTCTGCGAGCGCTTCCTCGCCAAAGAGCGCTACCAGCTGGGCCAGCGTCACCGGCTCTTCCGCTGCGTAGATCACTGCTTCGACTTTGCCGCGTACACCCATCCGTGATTGCCCTTGCAGCCGCACCAAAAAACTGCGGCGCTCCGGTTTATGTTACCGAAGCGCCGCTGCCAGTGCGGGTTTGCGGTGAGCGCTAGTGCAGAAACAACCGCATCAGGTAAAAGAGCACGCCCGACAACAGTGCCGCGGCAGGCAGTGTGACGACCCAGGCCAGCGCGATGTTGCGGATCGTCGCCATCTGCAGGCCGCTGCCGTTGGCCATCATGGTACCGGCGACCGCGGAGGAGAGCACGTGCGTCGTCGAGACCGGCAGGTTGAACTGGTCGGCCGCGATGATCGTTGCGGCGGCAACGAGCTCGGCAGACGCACCCTGGCCATAGGTCAGGTGCGTTTTGCCGATCTTTTCGCCGACCGTGATGACGATGCGCTTCCAGCCAACCATGGTGCCGAGGCCCAGCGCCAGCGCGACCGCAACCTTGACCCAGGTGGGGATGAACTTGGTGCTCTTATCCAGCTGCGCACGGTAGTTCTTCAGCACCGCGTCGTCCTGCGCGTTGAAGCCGCCGCTCTTGTTTTTCGCTGC